>JAYTWO010000617.1:0-5006 GCA_043743415.1 Planctomycetota bacterium | reverse complement strand
GCCCGCTGCTCGACGGGGATGCGTTTGGTGCGGGCGACCGTGCCGCTGCCGACCGGGGTGGCATGAGTGGTCACGGCCTGAGCCAGGCGGTCGGCGATCTCGGCATACTTCGGGTCGAAGGCCAGGAACAGTACCACCGCTCCGTGGAAGTCCTCGACATACTCCGTCTGCACCTTGTCACGGCGACGAGCAGCTGCTGCCTGCTTCTTGGCGTAACCCTCGGTGGAGCGCTCGGCTTCGAGGTCCGCGCGAATCTGCTCGATGGTCGCCGCCGGAGCCCAGACGCCGAGCGAGAACAGCTTGCGTCCCTTCTTCTCGGCAACAACATAATGGTCGCCTGCAGCCTTCACCCGTCGGGTCAGGGCGGCGTCACCGGGCGGGAAGAGCGTCCAGCCACTGGGGATATTCAAGACGCGGCCATCGGACGCGCGGACGGTGTGCGGCTGCGGGCCGGGGGAGTAGATCGGAGCAGGCATGCGAGTGGTGCTTCCATGCAGGGTCAGGGTCGTAGAACGGAATTCATTCCGTTCTTGGCGGTCGCGAACGGAATGAATTCCGTGCTACAGATACACCGCCAGCCAGACGGTGGGCTCGTCAGGCGTCGTCCACTCCACCCGGTGCTGGCGATGAGCGGGGATGTGGACAAAGTCGCCAACACGCAGATCGGTGAGGTGTGCCTCGTCTGCGAAGCGGAGTCGCGCCGCTCCCTGCAACACGATCACCCACTCAGGCTGGGCCAGATCGTACCAAAACCCCTCGGGAGAGGCATGGCCGTGCGACACGATCCGCTCGATCCGCACATGCTCTGTGGAGAGCAGTGTCGTGAGCAGTTCCTTGGGTAAACGAGTGGGGAGGTCGGCAAAGAGGTTGGTCATGGGGGGCGATTCGCCGTTGTCACTGTTCCAGAATGTCGACAGAGGGGCTCGCTGTTCCCAATGCGAATGAGTCTCGCCACACTGCCACAGCTCACGAGTGCTGGCCCCAGCCCCCCACGTTCTGGCGAGCGGGGCGATCGCGTCTGCAAGTCTATTCCATCAGCGGGTACACGTCCCTGCCAGGAGGTTGGAGTTTGATCCGGCTCGTGAGCGAGGCCATTCACTCCTTTGTGGCAGTCCTCGGCTGAGCGGACTATGATGCGGTGCGGCCATAATGCCCGGAGGAATGCATGCGCTGGGAGCAGAAAGTTCAGTACGCCTCGCTCTCCGATGTCGGCATGCGCCGTCAGAACAATGAGGATTCGTACGCCATCCAGGTCAGCCAGTCCGAGGAGGAATACCTCCGGCGGGGGCATCTGTTTCTCGTGGCCGATGGGATGGGCGGGCATGCAGTCGGGGAACTCGCCAGTCAGATTGCCTCGGAAACCATCCCACATACTTACTTCAAAAGCCCCATCCTCGACCCGCGGATCTCGCTGCAAGCGGCAGTCGTGGCGGCGAACAACGCCATCTTCGAGAAGGGGGAGCAGAACAAAGAGTTTCAGCGGATGGGGACCACCTGTTCCGTACTGACGCTCTCCCCCAAGGGGGCCATCCTGGGGCACGTCGGCGATAGCCGGTGCTATCGCATTCGCCGCGACCGGATCGATCAACTGACGTTCGACCACAGCCTGGAATGGGAGATGCGCCGCCGGGATGGCAAGGCGGCGGAGAAGCTCGACTTCTCGAACCATCGCAACATCATCCTGCGGTCGCTGGGACCAGAAGCGACCGTGCAGGTCGATCTGGAAGGCCCCTTCATCGTGTTGCCGGAGGATACGTTTCTGCTGTGTTCCGATGGCCTGAGTAACCAGGTGACGGACCCCGAGATCGGAGCGATCGTCCGGGAACTGTCTCCGAGCCAGTCGTGTCGACTGCTGATTCAATTGGCCAATCTGCGAGGCGGGCCAGACAATAGTACGGTGGTGATCGCCCGCGTGGGGGAGCTTCCGGCCAATGTACCGCCGCCGCCTCCCGAACCGGTGGAGGAGAGTGCGAGTGCGCTGGGGTGGATGTGGCTGGCGGCCTTCTGGTTGATGGCGATGGCCATCGTGGGCGGCATCACGCTGTGGCTGTTCGGGAACCCGTGGGTGGGAGTCTCGCTGACCGGACTCTCCTCGACCGGGATGGTCATCCTGCTGCTCAAGGCCCTGAGTATTCAGCGTGAAGCCCAACTCAAGGAGGAGGCGAGTGAACCCCTCACCCGCACGAACCTCAATCGCCCGCATCGGACGGCGGTTTCGCTGAGTTCGGCGGAGTTGTTTCAATTACTGGCAGAAGTGGAGCGGGGGCTACGGCGTTCGGCCACGGAAGAGAACTGGAGCATCGATCTCAAGACCCATCGAGAGGCCATCGCCGCCGCCGAGCAGGCCCAGCGGGATAAGCGTTTTGGCCGAGGGTGCCGGGACTTGGCCCGGGCGATTGATACATTGATGACCCAGATGCCCAAGCGCGGGACGCGACCGGAATCGGCCTGACTCGCGTAGGATAGGCTTCCAGCCTGTCGTATTCTGCGGGAGTGGCCCCCCGCGGCCAAACCGCATTGGTATCTTCACAACTCCTCACCCCGGAGGGGTCATAGCCCATAGTGTCTGGTCCAAAACAACTTCCCGATTTGATTTTGAACAGAAGGTAACGAAGGAATCGAAGAGACTCCGAACTTGATCCTTCGTTACCTTCGTTACCTTCTGTTCAACTCCTACGTGTCAAAACGGGAAGTTGTTTTGGACCATGCCCATAGCCGGTGGTGTTCGCTGCGCTCGACCACCGGCTATGGGCTGAATTCCCTTCGGGAAAATGACAGCCGCAAGACGAATTCGTGCCTGCCTCAAGGGTGTGACGGGACTCGGCCGCTGAGCGATGTTGAGAGCAATGGGCCAAGCGGAGTGGCAGCAGGCGGAGTTATCCGCCTGCTGGAAATCTGACCGGCTGGAAGCCTATCCCACGGGCTCCGCTATGGACTGGCTCACTCACGTCGTGCATTCTGGGACCACGTACCCCGCGCGGTATGGACGGGTCAGCAGCAGGTTCGCGGCATCGTTGTCTTGGAACCGTTCCGTCGCGGGGTCCATTTCGAGCCACGGGCCGACACTGATCGATGGCGAATCGAGATTCACGCCGTTGGCCTTCAAGTGCTCCGACATGCGGGCCACGGAGTCGGCAAACCGCTCGTTCCCCTTCACGGCTTCCGCAGCTTGCTCGCCGGTCAGCTTGGCTCCCAGACGATGCGAGATCGTGCCGGTATGGCACAGGGCACTCGACAGGTGTCCTTCCAGAATGTCCGCGTTCAAGTCCTCGCGCTTCCGCGACCGCACGCAGTCGAGGAAGTTGACGAAGTGGTTGCCGCCCCCCGACCACTTCTGGACCTCCTTGTGGTCATTGTCGAAGGCGACCGCCTCCAAGTAACTCGGGATCACCACATACCCCTGCTCGCACTGCACGATCACGCCGACTTGCGACCCACGGTAGGAGTCCATCCCCCCCTTGTAGTCCATCCCCGCCTTGGGCAGTCCTCGCGTTTCGAAGATTAGTGGTGCCGCTGCGTAGTCGTGGTAGACGATCTGGGTGTTGGCGGTATCGCCCGCGTCCTCGTAGCCGAGTCGTCCACCGATGCTCATGACCTGGGGGGAGAGCTGTTGCTCACCGAGGAACCAGCGGGCGATGTCCATCTGGTGAATCCCTTGATTCCCCATGTCGCCGTTGCCGGTGTTGTAGTCCCAGTGCCAGTCATACGAGAGGCGCGGCCGGAACAGTTCCCGCTTCTCGGCTGGTCCGCACCACAGGTCGTAATCGATGTAGGCCGGGATCTGCAGCGGCTTGTCGAGCTTGCCGATCGATGGGCGCGGCTTGTAGCAAGTGCCGATGGCGTACTGAATCTTGCCGAGCTTGCCTTCACGGACGAACGCGACCGCTTCCTTGAGGCTCGGGCTGGAACGCGACTGCGTGCCGCACTGGCAGAGTCGGCTTAGCTTGGTCGACCACATCGCAGCTTGGCGACCTTCCCAGACGTTGTGGCTGACGGGCTTTTCGACGTACACATCCTTGCCCGCCTGCATGGCCAGGATGGCAATCAGCGAGTGCCAGTGGTTCGGCGTGGCGGTCGAGACCGCGTGGATATTGGGATCGTTCAGTACCTCGCGGAAGTCCTTGACGAACTTTGGGCGACGACCGGTCTTCTTCTCGACCTCGCCGCAGCGCTTCTCGCCCTGCTGTTCATCGGCATCGCACAGGTACAACATGTCGACATCGGTGCGACCGGCGAACTCGTTGATATGCTCGCCGCCCCGGCCTCCGACCCCGATGATCGCAAAGCCAATCTTCTCGTTGGGACTCTTGCTGGCGGGTTCATCAGCCGCTTGCAGATGAGCCCCACGCGAGGCAGACAAGGCGGCTGCGCCCAACGCAGCCCTTCCCAGAAATGTGCGACGATTGATGGACATGTGAAGACTCCCGTGGCTGAGTGAAGGTGGGCTCGCATGAGTGAGGTGCCGACCCGTGTGCAGTCATTGATGAGTGAGTCTACTGAACCTGGAAAAGGATGTCACGAGAGGGAGAGGGCGTGTGCATCCGCCAATTGGCAGTCTCCAGGATCAGTCACCCGACGCGCCCATTCGGAACGTTCCCTCACGCATCATTGACGTGTCCCACAAATATTCCGCCACTGGGCTTGCCCCAGTGGTTCCCGCGATTGTGCGCTACGAAACGCCAATATCTTTCCGGTAGCGCACAATCGCTGGAATCACCCCGGCGAGCGGGGTGGCGTTCTGTCGGAAACATGATCATTTCCCAGTCCACAGCCCAGTACCGCCAAGGGGGAGCGGACTTGCTGCGAACTCTGGGTTTTCCAGTGTGTTTGGTTGCGGCCCGAAGGCAGCGCTGGGTGTTTCCTGACGACCGTTCGCTCCCTGCGTGAACACCAGGCATATCCCCTGCGGTGTGTGCGTCAGAAAAGTAGGCAGTGGCAAACAAAGCACTGAGGCGGCAGGGCGATTCGATGCGTGTACTCGGTGCATACGGCTGGCAGAGTCTGGA
>JAYTWO010000616.1:0-9023 GCA_043743415.1 Planctomycetota bacterium | reverse complement strand
GTCACGGGCTTAAGGACAGAGCTAGCGGTGGGAGTCGAACCCACAACCGCCGGTTTACAAAACCGGAGCTCTGCCATTGAGCCACGCTAGCGGCACTCGCCCCCGGCGAGGGAAGGGCGGAGTATACACGACACGATCCCGCATGCAAGCGGACACCAACCGTAAGAATCTCCTCCCCACTCGGCCAATCGGAACGTGTCACACCGCATGCGGCGGGATTGACGTCGGGTGGGACAAGCCTGCCTTGAGGCGCAGGCCCACCATCGCCCACCAGACCACATCGCACATGGTGGGCCAGCGCTCCAAAGCGAGCTTGTTCCACCTTACGGCACTCTTCGACACCTGAATGAAGAATCGGGTTCACCAACCTTCCCAGCGATTCCGCCTGCTTGATCGCTCTCACCGCCCGCGACGCACCAGCACCAGCCCGCCAATGATCAAGGCCCCGCCGATGATCTGGTTCTGCGTCACCGGCTCGCCCCGAAAGAACCACGCCGTCGCGATCGCCACCACCGGCACCAGATTCTGAAACACAGCGGCCTGAGCTGCGCCCGAATGCCGGACGCCATAACTCCACATGGGCAAGGCCAGCCCCGTCGACAGCACTCCCGCGTACACCAGGGGAATCCACACATTCGTCGCTTGCAGCTGTGGCAAATTGCGAGTGAGCGAGGTTCCTGCCCACGCGAACTGCAGCGGCAGCATGAGCACGGACGACATCGCCGAGAGCCGCATCGGCGACACAAACGGCAGCACCTTGCGACTCTGCACCGTGCCCCAGGCCCACGCCAACGCGGCCATCAGCATGCAGAAGTTTCCCACCAGTAGCGTGCGATCCCCGCTCACGCCCTTCTCCAACGCCACAATCAATGTCCCCGTCAGGGCCGTCAACAACCCGATTTTGGCCTGACCACTGAGCCTTTCCCCCAGCAAAAACCTCGCCAGCACAGCTGTCCACATGGGGACCGTGGCCATGATGAGCGACCCGTTGCCGGAGGCCGTCCGCGAGATCCCCAGCAGGAACATCCACTGGTAGATCCCCGAGGCGATCACCGCATAGAGGAGAATCTGTTTCCACAATCCCGGCGGATGCTCAATGGCGGGGTTGTTCTCTCGCCATGCGAGCAGCGCCAGCACCAGTGCCGACAGCAACAGCCGCACGGCATTGAACGTAAACGGCTCGACTCCCACCAGCCCACTCTTCATGACCGGGATATTCACTCCCCAGATCACAGCCACGCCGATCAGCGACAGTTCGGGCCACACCGAGCGGAGCGGCGGCACCGACGCGACTGGGGGAACATCAGGGGAGTTCGAATCGATCGACAATGCAGAACCCCACAGGCTGGCACTTCCGGGTGACTCGCAGGCAAGTGCTGCGGACTCGCTCGGGGGCTGGGTTATATCGGCGATGACCGCTGTAGAGAACTGGTTGATCCGACTCTTTGTGTCTGGCAAAGCCCAGGCAGCCAGAGGCAGATCGCCCACAGACCAACACTGACGATGCCTCACAGGGGGGCTGCCAAGTCGCATGGGCTCATGCCTTCGGTTGCGTCAGGCTTGGGAATGCCAGCTAATGCAACCCCGTTCTTTTGACGACGCCCCCTTCCGCATCGGCCAGCGGATGAATCACCAAGAATGCTTTCGGGTCAAGGGATCGGACCAGTGCTTTCACTCGCCCAATCTCCAATCGGGTGACCACGCAGTACAGGATGTCCTGGTCCATTCCGCTTTTTCCGCCGTAGCCCCGAATCACAGTCACGCCGCGTTCCAACGCTCCCGTGATACTCTCTCGGATGGCCGCGTGCTTGTCCGAGATGATCGTGATGGCGGTGAACTGCTCCAGCCCATAGATCACGAAATCGAGAGTCTTGGCTGCTGCCACGTAGGTGAGGATCGAGTAGAGCGCTTCCTCAACTTGGAGTACCGTCATCGCCACGAGAAACAAGACGACGTTGAAGGCTAGGATGATGTCGCCGACCTTGAACAAGTCGCTCCGCTTGCTGAGCAGCAAGGCCGCGATCTCTGTCCCATCGAGCACCGCTCCGCCTCGAACGGCCAAGCCAATCCCCGCACCGATAAAGAACCCACCAAAGACAGCTGTCAGCGTCAGATCCGGTGTCACGTCGGGGAAGGGGATCACGGCGAGTGCCACCGCCAATCCGGAGATGGCCAGAACACTGCGGACGGCGAAGGCGGGGCCAATCTGTCGATAACCCAGCGCGATGAAAGGCAGGTTGACCAGCGGAATCCAGACCGACAGCGGAATCCCCGTGATCTTGGCCAGCAACATTGAAACCCCGGTCACCCCGCCGTCAATAAAGTTGCTGGAGAGCAGGAACCCCTGAATCCCCATCGCGGCGGAGAGAATGCCTGACACGATCAAGAGAGCATTTAGCAGCTCGCGCGAAAGTCGATTCATGAACGGCGATCCATCTGACGTGGCCCTGGCGATTGGTGTCGATGACGGTCAAGGAGAGTTCGTCGCGGGCGAGCATGGGGGGAGGGTTGAGCGATGAGGAGAACAAGAACGGCACGTATCAGCCGGTCGAGGCGTCCAGGCAGAGCCGAAGACCACGTTCAGTGTACTCGCCATGGGCCGTGAGTGACTGGGCTCACGTGAGTATGACAACGAGATCGATGACAATGGCGCTCAACAGGATCCAAACCGAATTGCGAGAGCGAGTGGCCATCAGTGGTACGTCTTCTCCATGCGATCGAGCAGTGGTAATCACACCCGTCGAAGCCACGCGAGCACTGGCGAGCCAAATGCAACCATCAACGCGCAAGAGGTAAAGAACGCGTGCAAAGACTCAGGATGCCTCCCACGATACATGACAAGCAAGACGCCAACAGATGCTGCGGCCAGCCAGAGGACACAGATTGCGATGCTGAGTGCAGTCCATGCGGATTTAGAAGTCATCACCATATGAACCCCGAGTGAACAGAATCACTCAATCGAGATTGCCCGCTTCCTCGGACACATGGATGTAGGCTCCTGGAGTTGCGGACTCCACGGCTTTGACGAGTTGATCAATCATGGGCAGGAGCAGCGAGAGACGATTGGTGGACAACTCCACAATCGCCAAAGTACGACCGACAAGATTCTGCTGGTCGCGTAGATTCTTGTCAGCTGTCACGAACACGTCATGTTTGCCATCCAACTGAGCCAGTAGTACCCCATTCGTCAGTCCCGCGAAACCCAACTCCTGCACGGTCGTCACGACATGAATAGAGGCGAAGGCTCGCTTGAGGGGGCGGGGTAGGTTTTCGTCAAGCACGATCCGCATGGTCGGAAGTGCCCTCCACAGCTAAACGCAGAAACTCGTCCGCATCTTCGCGCTGCACCGAGGGAAAGAAGTCGAGAAATTCCTCCAGCGAGTAGCCGTCTCGACGGTAGTCCAGCAACGTCTGCGCGGGCACCCGTGTTCCCCGGAAGACCAAGATGCCGCCCATCAGTGCGGGGTCGGAATGCACGGGACTGTGATCGAGAGTTATCATGGGATGAGCCTATCACCACGATGTCAAACGGTCAATTGGTACATTCTGGCGAGTGTCGACGGTCGTCGGGAATGCTCCGCTGCTCAAAGCCTTCGCGTCGCAGCTAAACGGGGCGGTGAGTTATCGTTACTCGCGAGTGAGCGTCTCGTCGAGATTCAGCAGGATCAACGTCACCCCGGTCAGGGCGGCGTGTTCGGTGGTGTTCAGCGCGGCATCGCGGGGGGACGCTCCCTGCTTTAGGAGTTTATCAGTCTCGGTAGGCGACTGGGTGTACTCCGCGAGTTGGCGGTCGTAGCTGGTGGCGAGGACGGCGATCTCTTCCGGCTTGGGCTGCCTTCCCAGCAGGCGGCGGACGGCGAAGGTGATGCGTCCGTCGCGGTCGGGCGATGCCTGCATGGCCCGCTCGGCGAGGGCGCGGGCGGCTTCGATGTACTGCACATCGTTCATCACCGCCAGTGCTTGCAGTGGCGTGTTGGTCCGCACCGGTTTGACAATGCACGTCTGCCGCGGGGCCACATCAAAGAACATCGTCGGTCCGATGATCCGCCGCCAGAAGGTGTACAGGCTGCGGCGATACAACGCCTCGCCAGTGTCGGGGGTGTAGCGTTTGCCGCCGAACGTGGCCTCTTCCCAGACCCCTTCCGGCTGGTAGGGACGGACCGGCGGGCCACCGACCTTTTCGACGAACAGCCCGCTCGCAGCCAGGGCCTGATCGCGGATCATCCACGAGGGGAGCCGGTACCGCGACCCCCGCGCGAGCAGGCGATTCTGTGGGTCGCGTTCCGACATTCCCGGTGCCACGCGCGAACTCTGGCGGTAGGTCGCACTCATCACGATCCGCTTCATCAGGCCCTTCACGTTCCAACCGCTGTCCCGGAAATCGACTGCCAGCCAGTCGAGCAGTTCCGGGTGCGACGGCTTCTCCCCCTGGACCCCGAAGTCCTCCGAGGTCTTGACCAGCCCGATGCCGAATAGCTGTTGCCAGAACCGGTTGACGACCACGCGCGGCGTCAGCGGGTTCTCTTTCGACACCAGCCAGTTCGCGAGGCCCAGCCGGTTCTTGGCGGCCTCGGCGGGCATCGGCGGCAAGGCGTGGGGGGTGTTGGCGGTGACCTTGATCTCGGTCGGTTTGTTGTACAGTCCCTTGGTGAGGATGAACGTCTCGCGCTGGGTTGGCTGGTCGGCCATAATCATCACGCGGGGGATGCCGCCGTTGATCCCGTTGCGGCGATCAACCACCGCTTTGAGGGCTTCGAGCTTCTTCAGATACGGTTCATGCTCAAGGTCGCCAATGAACTCGATCAGCTTCTGCAACCGCCCCGAGTCGCGGTCGCCCGCCGATTGATCGAGAATCTTCTTCTGCTCCTCGGTGAGGTTCACGGCCAGCTTGGACTTCGACAACGGTCCCTCGACGACGACGAAGGATTCTTTCTCCAGGGCGGTCAGTTCGGCGGTCGCCTTCGCATGCTCCGCATTCACGGCATCGAGCTGCTGCGTCTGTTCCGGCGTGGGCAGGTCGAGGACCGGGGGCGTCTGCGGGTTGCCGCCGCCGCCATCGACCGGCGTGTGATTGAAGAAATCAAACAGCGAGTAATAGTCGGCCTGCAACACCGGGTCGAACTTGTGGTCATGACAGCGGCAGCAGTTCATCGTCACGGCCAGCCAGACGGTGCCAGTTGTTTCGGTCATGTCCATCACGTAGTCGACGCGGTTCTCGGCGGCGATGCGGCCCCCCTCTCCGTTGATCATGTGGTTCCGCAGGAACCCCGTGGCCAGCTTCTGGTCGCGAGTCGCCTCGGGGAGTTGATCCCCCGCGATCTGCCAGACGCTGAACTGGTCATACGGCAGGTTGCTGTTGAAGGCCCCAATGGCCCAATCGCGCCACGGCCACATCGTCCGTTCGCCGTCCCCTTGATACCCGTTCGAGTCCGCATAGCGGGCCGCTTCGAGCCACTCCCAGACCATGCGCTCGCCATAGCGTGGCGAGGCGAGTAGCCGGTCGACGAGTTGCTCGTAGGCGGCAGGCGACTCATCGGCCACGAAGGCATCGACCTCTTTCGGCGTGGGTGGCAACCCGGTGAGATCGAGTGACAGTCGGCGGATCAGCGTCGCCTTGTCGGCAGTGGGCGAAGGCGTGAGTCCCTCGCGTTGGAGCCGCGCGAGGACGAAGCTGTCGATCGCATTCACGACGGCCCCCAAGCCCGCAGGCACCTCCGGCACAGCGGGGGCGGACAACGGCTCAAACGCCCAGTGCTTCCCCCACACCGCCCCTTCGGTCACCCAGCGTTTGAGGGTCTCGATCTGCTGCGGCTTGAGGTCATGCTTGGCGATTGGCGGCGGCATCACCTCGTCGGGGTCTGTCGACAGGATGCGGCGAATCAGCTCGCTGGCGGCCAAGTCGCCGGGTTTAACGATGGCCTTCCCGTCGCGAACCGCCAGTGCTCCTTCTTGAGTATCCAGCCGCAGTTCCGCCTCGCGCCCCTTCTCATCCGGACCGTGACACTTGAAGCAGTAGTCCGAGAAAATCGGCAGCACGTCGCGACTGAACGAGACCCGGTCTTCGGCTCTGGCGCTCGCCAGGCACAGCATCAGAACCGTCTGAGCGAGGCACAGTGATCGCATAGCTACTCGACCAGCGGGGAGATGAGGCGGGTTCGGTCGCTCGTCGCGAGTCCGACAACCGCGATTCTACAACGGTAGATGCGTCTGGAGGAACTGTGCCTGAGTCGGCCTTCGTCAAGGCTCAGTCTTCTGCCTGACGATATGGGGAACAGTCGGCTGTGCTGGTAATGCGATCTCACACACCACCAGCCGGTGATCCGAGTGTTTTGTCTGTTGAGAGTACACTTGTTCTGAAGGGAGACTCACCCAGATCTGGTCGACGCGAAACAGCGGCCAATCGTTCGTCCCGGTGCCACCGAAACCAATTCCACTCTGGTTGAAGGCGTCACGTACCGTGGGCCCCAGTTCCGAGAGTGAACGGTCCAGCGGCACTGCATTGAAGTCTCCACCCACGACACGATCGACCCAGGAATCGACATCATCCAAGGCTTGTCTGACTTGCTGGAGTTCGCGGCGATGAGTTTCTCGCCGGTCTCGATGGTCCGTCCAGAATTCAGCTGTCCACGCATCGAGTCGCGACACCGGAGGCGTCAGGCGCAGGCTGATACAGTGAACCGGGACGCGATCTGGGAAGGTCACGACTCCGGAAACAAAGTGTTGTTGCGGATCGAACTGCCTTGGCACGATGCTCCCATGCGTGAGGATCGCGGTGTCGTAACCAGCCAGGACCGAGCCTTGATCGCCATAGAGTTCAAACGCCATTGTCTGGAGTTCATCCGCTCCCGGGATTTCTTGAAGTAACGCGATATCGGGCTTCGCAGCTTTCAGTTCCTCGATGCATCGACTCGTGTTCGCGCAATTCAAACTGACCACTCGTAACGAGGTCTCGCTCACTCGATAGAAACCGAACTTCGCGATCATCAAACGAGCCAGTGAGCGGACCTCTTCGACCCAGCCAATGCTGAAGCAGAGCCAGATGAGAATCAGTGAGATCGTCCATTGACGGCGTCTCGTGCGAATAGCACCGACAACACCCGCCAATCCGAGCAATACCCAGAACCACGGCGGAATGAGAGTGAGAGCTGCGAGCAAATCGGGGCGAACGATGCAGCCCAGGATCGCAGCGATCAGCGGGCCGACCGCGAGCCATGCAAAACACAATGCACCGAATCGCCTCCATCGCAACACGGGCGCAGCTAACTCCGTCTTATCGACTTGTGCCAATGACATGGCCATCCTTTCTTCAATTATCTACCCGCCACCAGTTCCCCCTGCATCGTGGCCAGTTCCATGATCCGGTGTTCCGTGAACTCTCCGCGTCGCAGTTCCCCGGTCAGGCGACCTTCGCACAGCACCAGGATGCGGTCGCACAGTGTGATCAACTCCGGCAGTTCGCTGCTTGTCACAATCACCCCCAGACCGTCCCGCGCCAGCTTGTCGATCACCCGGTACAACTCCGCCTTGGCCCCGACATCCACCCCGCGTGTCGGGTCATCCAGCAACAGCACATCCGGGGTCGTCTTGAGCCAGCGACCGATGATGCATTTCTGCTGATTGCCGCCGGAGAGCGTCGTAATCATCGTCTCGGTACTGGCGGTCTTCACGCTGAGTTGAGCGATGGTCTGGGCGGCTGCGGTGCGTTCGGCGGTGGAACTGATGATGCCGAGTGAGGTTGACTCGTGGAGCGTGCAGAGGGTGATGTTCTCGCGGACGGTCATCTGGGAGAAGATGCCGACCCGCTTGCGGTCCTCGGTGACCATCGCGATTCCGGCCTCGACCGCTTGCGCTGGATGCGTGAACCGGACCTCTTTCCCCTTCAGCAAGATCGTCCCCTGCGGCGGCACCGCGGAGGCTCCGAACAGGCACTCCAACAACTCCGTCCGTCCGGCCCCCATCAGCCCCGCGATGCCGAGTACCTCACCGCGTTTGAGCGCGAACGAAATGTTCTCCAACCGCCACTTCCGGGCATGTCCATAACGTGGCAGCGAGAGCGACCGCACCTCCAGCACCGTCTCGCCCGGCGTGCGATTGGCCGACAGATGCGTGTTCTCGATCTCGCGTCCGACCATCAGATGCGTGATCTCGCGCGGCGAGGTGGCGGTGCGGTCGAGCGTCTTCACCACCTGCCCATCGCGCATCACCGTGATCCGGTCCGAGAGCCGGAACACCTCTTCCATCTTGTGCGAGATGTACAGAATCGTGACCCCGCTCGACCGCAGCTTCTGAATCACCCGGAACAGCCGCTCGACCTCCGTCTCGGTGAGAGCACTGGTCGGCTCATCCATAATGAGGATCTCCGCCTTCCGCGAGAGAGCCTTGGCGATCTCGACCAATTGTTGGTCGCCGACGCGGAGTTCCCGGACCAGTTGGCTCGGAGAGATGTGCGAGTCGAGCTGTTGAAATAGCCCATCGGCCTCGACCTCCATCTGGCGATCATTGAGCAACCCCCAGCCGTTGGTCAACTCGCGCCCGAGGAAGATATTCGCGGCGACCGTGAGTTCCTCAACGAGGTTTAACTCCTGGTGAATGATGCTAACGCCGCGCTCCTCGGCGTCGCGCGTGCCGCTGAAATTCACGACCGACCCGTTGAGCAGGATCTGCCCCTCGTAGTCGGCATAGACCCCCGAGAGGATCTTCATCAGCGTGCTTTTGCCCGCCCCGTTCTCACCACAGATCGAATGGAACTCCCCGCGACGAACATCAAACGACACGTCCTGGAGCGCCACCACGCCAGGGAATCGCTTGGTGATCTGCCGGATTTCGATCAGGGGGGCTTCAGTCATGGTCACTGGGGCTTCTGCGAGGAACGATCCGAAAGCACGGTGAATTTCATCAGCGAGTCGTGAGCCATCGGGCTGAACCGATGTGCCCGCTTCGACCATATCGCAGTCTATGCCACCCATCGGGACGATGCACGGGTGAGGAGAGCCGGAACAGAATGTCGGCGATTTCGGAGAAAT
>JAYTWO010000615.1:0-6490 GCA_043743415.1 Planctomycetota bacterium | reverse complement strand
TGGAATTGCTGGTGGTGTAGTTCGCGACTCCATCCCCGTCGTAGTCGAACAGGGTGTTCCAGTTCCAGTTGCTGGGCATCGTCCAACCCGAGTCTTGCGAGGTCGGCTCACCGTCTGTCATCACCAGCAGCGTCGGACGAGTTCCGGCCCGCTTCGAGGCGTCGAGCATGAGCCGACCCTGGTGGATTCCGGCCCCGATGTTCGTGCCCCCAGCATAGTGAGCCGCTTGGCGGTGGCGGACAATCTGCCGAACACTTTCAAAGTTGTTGCTCACTGGATTGGCCGTCAGGTCGATGTTGTATCCGTCGTAGTTCAGGACCACTTCCCGGGCCGCAGTCACGTCGAAGCGAACTGCACCCACCTCATCTCCGAAGCCCAAGTTTTGTAGGAAGTCACAGAACAGCAAGGCTCCCTGTTTGCAGGAGTGGAATGGATAGTGTGAGGTCCGCCACAGATCGTTGCACTGGCTGTACTGATACTTGTTCTTGAGCAAGTAGTTCACCAGACAGGCCCCGCCGTATTTGCGGCGGTGTCCGGCGCTGTTGATCTGGGTGCTGGTCTGGCAGTAGCCGAAGAATTCACTCCAGCTTCCTGAGGCCCACGGGTAAGCCACGCTGCTCAGACCGAGGAACGCCTGGATGTTGGCGGTCGACTCTTGGAAGACCAGATTCTGGGAGGCGAACGTGGAGGGTTGGGTCGTTCCGGCGGGGTTGTTGACTGTCACATAGGTGGCTCCCATCAAGACTCTCACCGAACTGACATACTTCCCGTTTCCAGTCACCGTCTTGCTCGTCGTACTCGTGAACGTGAAGGTGCCGTTGGTTCCATCGGCATAGTTGAGCCTGATTTCCGTCATCCCACTGCTCGTCGTGTCCGTGATCGCTGTTCCCGAACTGTTGTTGAAGACCACTGTCGACGTATTCCCGCTTGTCGTTCCTGAGCCCGTCGCGGCCGCCAGTGTTCCGGGAACCGTCACTGTCGCCCTGGTGATCGTCTTGGAACTCGCGGCCGTCAAGGACGCCGATGTCCCGGTCACCGTCCGCGTTTCCGTGCTGTTGTCCGTGTACTGCAAGATCACACTCGACATGGCAGAAGACGATGTGAGATCGATCACCGTATTCTTGAACGTTGCCGTCCCATTGCGAATCCCAGCCGTCGTCGAATTCACGAGCCACCGCGGCGTAAACGTCATCGTCCCAAAGTCACGGACCACATCCAGCTGGTTGTAGATCTCCAGCATATTCGCATCGAGCGAGGTCCGGTTACGCGTCGAGAGCACGTCGTATGAGCTGTCATCGTTCATTGAAGCGGAGTAGTCGAGGACCATGCCGATGTCGCGGGACTCGATATAAGCCGTCGCGGTGGTGCTGATCGAGACCGACTTGGTTCCAAAGACTCCGGCGAAGAGGGTCTTCATCCGTCCATCAGGCTGGGCGGTGTTGGGGTTGGTTCGGCGGGCTGTGACTTTGACGGCGTTGGCCGGGGTCACATCCCAGGTGATCGTCGATGTGCCGGAAGACGAGTTCAGTTGCCACCGCCCAAATCGGACATCCAGCGCCGGATCGATATGAATGTGGTTCAGCGTTCCCACCGATTGTGCTTTCAGGCGGGCCTGAGCGATTGCATATGTGGTCACATCGGACACATTGCTGTTCGCGTGTTCGACTGCATAGCCGATCTCATTGGCCGCTGCGAGTGCAGCCGCATCGACACAGTTCTGCATGCGGGTCTGGGTCAGGACCACCGTCCCGGTATCCACCGAGAAGGCCACGAACGCCAGGCAGGCGGCCAACGAGATGGCCATAATGACGACGAACACGCCCCGTCGCTTCTGACGAAGCTCCAGCAGCCACTGCTCACAGGGATCGAGTGCAGTTTTCATGATCAGGGTCCAGGGTCAACAGGCAGTGAGTCGGAAGTGGGAGTCGGGTCCGGGAGTGCCGGGATCAGTAGTTCAGTGTCGAGCGTCCGCGGGACACAATCAGTGTGGAGGACAACACGCTCGATTGCTGAATCAACATGGGCAAGGGGAACATCTTCACATCGGCGTAGGGGATGGTCACCGTGATTTTCATCATCTTGTACTGGTTGTTCGCGTCTGCCAGATCGAACACCTGGCCCACGGACGCTCCATCGGCGTGGACGATCGACACCGCCAAGTTCGTCGGAGGAAAACCGTCTGCACGCAGCATGTTCTTGATGTCGTTGGTGACTTTCTGGTTGGCGGTAATCCCTCCCACCAGCAAGGCCGCGGGAACATCCTTGGATGCCAGCCGACCACCGTTGCGAGCCGCTGACTCCAGCTTCTGGACCAGGTTGAGGGCATGACCCAACTCGATGGACACGAAGGTCAACGTCACAAACAGCGGCAACACCAAAGCCAGCTCGACTGCGGCCGCACCGAGTCGTCGTTTGGGTTTCGGAGAAGGATTTGAATGCCGCAACATGTCTGGGAGTTCTGACTGTCAATCAGGGAAGGTACAGGGGAGTGGCTGGGATGAACTACTCATGCCGCATCACAGCCTGGCCCGAGAGTGTGATGTTTTTGATCCAAAACGGAGGCAATAGGGCCACGTCGTTGTAGGAGACTGACAACCGCACAATGAACATCTGATCGTCGTCCGCTGTACTCAACTCCTTGTTCGCCAATGAGGCATAGTTGATCGTCGTGGGATTGAAGCTCGCGTTGTCAAAAACACTGCCGTCTTTGACTAGTACCGTGGGGATCACATGGCTCGCGGCGGACATGATCGCTTTCGCACGAGTCGTGACCTGTGCCGAGGTGATCCCGTCCACGGCCCCATAGCGAGCCGCTTGGCGAGCTGTGGAATCCAGCGAGTGCTTGATCATCATCGCGTGACCGCATTCCATCAGTCCGACTGCGATGATCAGGAACACCGGCAGCGTGACCGCCACCTCGACCGCCGTCGTGCCGCGACGCGGTTGTTGGTGTTCTGCTGTGGGGCGAAAGAGACGCATGGTGTGAGGTGGTCGTCATCGGGCCGGATGGGCGAACTCTTCACCCAGTGCTGCTTAACCCTACTTCGCGTTGGCAACGCTTACGGAGCGAAGTTCAGAAAATGAGAGTGCCCACCTTTACACAAGGGGACAAGGATTGGCTCGGCTGTGGCGGTTCGGCAACAGGCGAACTTCGCATCCCTGCATTTTTCCGGTCCACTGACACAACGTGTGGCCTTTGGGAAACATCCCGTCGGAAGGATCGGAAGGATCGGAAAAATCGCTCTATTCGCAGAATCCAAGGGACCGTTGAGACTCTCTGGCTCGAAATCCGTTTGCCTTCGTGACTCAACGGGTGACGCGGTGCATTCGACTGGACTAGCCCCTAAAATCGGGACGTGGAAGTCTCACTCGGAACCCGGCAACGCGACTGCCCGGAAGTCCCCTTCGGAATCATGGCATGCAGCCCGCAGTGGTCTTATTGAGTGGCGGACTGGATTCGGCCACCGTACTGGCGGTGGCCCGGAGTCAGGGGTTCGCCTGCCATGCCCTGTCGTTTGATTACGGGCAGCGGCACCGGCATGAGTTGGAAGCTGCGGCGCGGGTCAGTGCGGCTCTGGGGGCCTGCGAGCATCGGGTCTGCCCGCTCGACCTGCGGGTGTTTGGCGGGTCGGCGTTGACCTCAGACATCGCCGTGCCGAAGGACCGAGACGAGTCGCAAATGTCGACCGGGATTCCGATCACCTATGTCCCCGCGCGGAACACGATCTTTCTCTCCGTAGCCCTCGGTTGGGCGGAGATCCTCGGAGCCCATGACCTGTTTCTGGGTGTCAATGCCGTCGATTACAGCGGCTACCCCGACTGCCGACCCGAGTTCATCGCCGCTTTCGAACAGCTCGCCAACCTCGCCACCAAGGCCGGCGTCGAGGGCACCCGCTTCCGCGTTCACACCCCGCTGATCCACCTGACCAAGGCCCAGATCATCCAACTGGGGGTCTCCCTCGGCGTCGACTACGGACTGACTCACAGTTGCTACGACCCCAGCCAGACGGGGGTTCCGTGCGGGCACTGCGACAGTTGCCTGATCCGGGCGAAGGGGTTCGCGGACGCGGGGCGGAGTGATCCGGCGTTGTGAGGAGCTGGGCCAGTCGGACGACGCACATCCTCGATTGCTCACGGCTTCAACGGTTGAACGAGTGCTTCTCCCAGGAACCCGTATGCCACTTCCCGCGTCGCCGGCGGGAAGTCATGGGCACAGTCGTGGATCGACTCGACCGGTTTCTTCTCGCCGGACTCGGTGCGATACCACGCCGGGTTCGTGTGATCGTCCGCGGGGGGAGCAGCGAAGGCGATGGCGGTGGGTAACAGCAAACAAGTCAGGAGGCGACAGGAGAGAGGCATGTGGGGAGTCCTCCAGGGGGGTGATGAGATGTCACATCCCGACGCAGGCAGTGTCAGCGGCTCGGCAGGAGCCTCGCCCTTCCGGTCCGTGTCGCCACCGACCTGCGCGATTCACCACTGATGAACTGTCCCGGAATTAGAAGCGGATTTGCAGAACGTAAGACGGACTTCCAGTCCGTCCTACGGCGAAAATCGGAACTTATTTCGGGACTGTTCCTTAGGGGAGATCGCTGACGGTGATGGCCCGGAACGAGGCGTCGGTGCCGGGGTCGTGGCCTTGCAGGCTGAAGTGTCCGGCGTCGAGACGCTGGCCCTTGCGCGGGTTCGGGTCGGGTTTACGAGTGTCGTCCCAGTGGACGACGGCGTAGCCGTTGACGTAGGTGGAGATGCGCGGACCGCTGGCGATGAGGGTCACCGTGGCCCATTCATTGTCCAAGGCCATGAGGCATCGCGCGTTGACCCGGCGGAAGATTGCGCCCGTACCAGCGTTTCCTGGAACGTTCACTCCAATAATCTCGAAACTGCCGGAACGGAAGGGGGCTTCGGGATCTACCTTCTTGAGGCTATTATCCACCTGCATCTCGTAACCATTTGACTTCGCCTTCTCGGTCCCCGCTTCAGCTCGGAAGAAGATGCCCGTGTTGACCTCCTCGACGTTGGTCCGAGCCTGAGCCTGTAACACAAAGTCCTGGTGTTGGCTCTCCGACTCGAGGAACCCTTCGCCGCCCTTCACGTGGATCGTACCGTCCTCGACGGTGAACTCGCCCTTGCTGCCGGGAACGGTTCGCCAGCCGGTCAGATCGGTGCCGGTGAACAGCGGTTTCTGGTTCAGCGGCTGGAGGGCGATGTTCTTGAACTCGATCTTCCCCGCGTTCTTTTGCAGTCCGATCAGGCCTGACCGCCGGGCCTCGGGACGGGTGTCATCGTAGACGCAGACCAGATTGCCATCGATCGCGATGGTGATCTTCGTCCCATTCGCGGCCAGCAGTAACGTGTGCCAGTCCCCCGACCCCTGGATCGGTTCGGCGGTCTTCTGCAAACCCACGATCGACCCGGTGAGATAACCTTCCGGATGTTCATCCACGATGTTGACCTCGTAGCAGTCCTTCAAGACATCCTTCGGCTCACGCAGTGTCCGCAGGAACACCCCGCTGTTGCCGCCCGCTGCCATGCGGTACTCGCAGCGGAACTGGTAGTCCGCAAATGGAGTGTATGTCAGCAGCAGCCCCTTCGGCCCAGCGTCGGCAGTGATGCTCCCGTCCGTCACCGCCCAATTGACTTCGGCGGCATTCGAACCCCAGCCGAACAGCGAGTGTCCATCGAACAGGGAAATCCAGCCCTCGGTGACCTCGGCATCGGTCAGCGGGTTGAAGTACGGCACGAGCGGACCGGGAGGGGCCACGTCCTTGAGCGGGTCATTCTTGGCTGCGGGTTTGGCCACCTCGAGGGCGGCAGGCTGGGCCTCGGCGACCACACCAGCGGTCGCCTTGTCCGTCTCCTTCACAGCTGCGATGACAGCCTCCACCTCCTCCACCTCTTGAGCGGTTATCTGCGATTCCTCAATCACCTGTTCTGGCGACTGGGGAGCAGGCCCACTCGGCTGGCACCCGAGCAGGGCGATCAGGCCGAAGCTCAGCAGCCAGGAGCAGAGGCGGGGCTGCGGCCCGGTGGTGAGTAGAGGGTGATGCATGAGCATGGATTGGTGCCAAAGAGAGCAGGTGTCCGTCGTACGATGAATCCCCGTCCCGTAGGACGGCCTTTCCAGGCCGTCTCCGCGCGACTCACGAGTACCATAAACCGTCCCGTTGGGAATCGCGAGACTGTGGCCCGTTCCGTTCCGTTCCGGACGGGACGGCCTGGAAAGGCCATCCTACTTCGGAGCTGCCCCCACTTCGAGTTTCCCGAGCGTCTCTTGGAGCTTCGCCTGCTCGTCGGGGTTCTCGGGGAGAGGCTTGTCCGCGAAGGCGGGGAGTAAAAAGTCCCAAACCAGATTCAGTTCAGACTGCATGTCGCCGGTCTGGGCGGTGATGGCGATCACAGCGTCTTGTTCGGGCATCACGATGCAGAACTGACCGTCCTTGCCGTCGCCTCGGAAGGCGTTATGGCGGCAGCGCCAGAACTGAAACCCGTA
>JAYTWO010000614.1:0-11852 GCA_043743415.1 Planctomycetota bacterium | reverse complement strand
CAGCCGCAAGCACCGGTTTGGGCTCGCCTCCTCTGGAAGCTCTGCTTCGCCGAGTGCGGACTGGCCCGGAGATTTCGTAGTTCGCTCCGGGCGCTGACGCTTCCGGCTCGTGTGCCGAGCGACGAGATCACTTCCCAACCACGGTCTTCGCTCGGCGTTGCAGGAGGATATTGACGCCCTTCTTGTTCGACAGGGCAATGTCGAGCAACCCATCCCCGTCGATGTCGCCGCTCATGAATTGAGTGCCGACGCCGGTGTCGTTGCCAGCGGGGAGGGCGTGCTTGGTGAACTTGGGGCCGTCCTTGGAACGCTCGATCTCGTACCAGACCATAATGACCGGATCGTTGGCACCGGGGTCGCCGCCGTTGTGGGCGTAGTAGCGTTTGCCGGTGATCATGTCCTTCTTGCCATCGCTGTTTACGTCCTCAAACAGCAGGGCGTGGGTTTGGGAGAAGCTGTCATCGATGAGGTGGTAGGTCATGCCGGGCTTGCCCTGCTTCTCGCCGTTCTCGAACCACCACACGCCGTGCTGGTGGGCGCAGGTCATTAGCATGTCCATGTCCCCGTCGAGATCGAGGTCTTCCGCATAGATGTCCGCTCCGGTCTTCGGCTGGCCGTTCTCGCCGAGGGCGTGTTCGTGGAAGGTCCACACCTTGCCATCCAGCGTCTCGGGGTGCTGCCACCAACCGTGCGGGATCACGACATCCTTCTTGCCATCGCCGTTGCAGTCGGTCACGCCGATGCCGTGATAATACTTAAAGGTGCCGTTTTGGTTCGGATCGCCCGGCTCGCTGACGGCCACGAAGTTCCACTTCTGGTAGACCGCATCGCCGGTCGGGATCTCGATGTACCCCATCTGAGCTTCCGGCTGGCTGCCGATGACGAACTCCGGTTTGCCGTCCCCGGTGAGGTCGGCGAACTGCGGCGACTCGTTACAGATGCTGTGCCAGATGACGTGCTGGGCCCAGTGCTTCTCTTCGCCCTTGGGGTTCTCGTACCAGTGGAACGGCTCGCCGGGGAAGCCGACGACGATGATGTCCATCCAGCCGTCCTGGTTGATGTCATACGCCCAGTTGCAGAAGCTCTGGCTGTACCCGACTCCGGCCCAGTAGTCGCCGGGTTTGCGGATTTCGTGCTTCTGCCAATCGGGAGCGGAGTACCACACATCGCCCGCTGAGATGTCTTGCTTCCCGTCTTTGTTGAAGTCGCCGATGGAGACTCCCTCGGAGCGGAAGCGGGCATCGAGTTGGACTCGCTCGAACGAGATGTTCGCCGCGTCCTCGGCCCGGAGCAGACCGGCATTCACAACGAGAGACAGGCAACCGAACGCGAGACAAGCAAACCGCCGCATGGGCCACTCCTGGGAAAACCGGAGATCGGAGAACACCGATCCAATGATCGGCATGAATCTGGTATACCGCATGGCTCGCGTGGGAACAAACGAACCGAGACTGGAACCTTCCCGGATGAATTCAACTGCCGCCAATTCCGAACCCGCCAGCGGGACCGGATCGATCCGCATCGCCCTGCTTGCAGCGGGGGCGATTGCGGTGTCGCTGTACTTGCAGTTCAGTGGACACACGGAGCGAGTTCTGGGACTGCTGACCTATCAGTGGCCACTGGCGATCGCGCTGGTCGGCGGAGGCATCCCATTGGTGTGGCAACTGGTGCGGGGGATGCTGCGCGGAGAGTTCGGGGCCGACCTGCTGGCCGGGATCTCGATCGTCACATCAGTTCTGGTCGGTGAGCCGCTGGCCGGAGTGATTGTGGTGTTGATGCTCTCCGGCGGGGAGGTGCTGGAGTCCTATGCGATCAAGCGGGCCTCGTCGGCGCTCGAGCTGCTCGCCCGCCGCATGCCGCAAGTCGCCCATCGTCGAGACGGAGACCAGACCACCGACATCCCGCTCGACCAGATCCAAATCGGTGACCTGCTCTCGATCTTTCCGCACGAGACCAGCCCGGTTGATGGCACCGTCACCGAAGGCCATGGGACGATGGATGAGTCGTACCTGACCGGTGAGCCGTACCATGTCGACAAGGCCCCGGGAGCTGCGGTGATCTCCGGGGCGATCAACGGCCACGCGGCTTTGACCATCCGCGCCGACAAGCTGCCGATCGACTCGCGCTACGCCAAAATCATGGAGGTCATGCGGGCTGCCGAAAGCCGTCGGCCGCGCATGCGACGCCTCGCCGATCAGTTGGGAACGCTCTATAACCCGCTGGCTCTGGTGATCGCGATCGGGGCCTGGGTCTACAGCGGCGACCCGCTTCGGTTCCTGGCGGTCCTCGTCACAGCCACTCCCTGCCCGCTGCTGATCGCAATTCCAGTGGCGATTCTGGGCGGGATTTCGCTGTGTGCCCGGAGGGGGATCATCATTCGCGATCCGGGTGTTTTGGAACGGATCGATACCTGCCAGGTGGCCATCTTCGACAAGACTGGCACGCTGACCTATGGCCGCCCCAAGCTGGAAAAGGTCCACCCCGCCGTGAACCTCAGCACCACCCAGCTCATCAGTTGGGCAGCGTCGCTGGAGCGGTACAGCAAGCACCCGCTGGCCGAAGCGGTAGTCGAGGCAGCCCGCGAGAAGGGCCTGACGCTGATCCAGGCCGAATCGGTCAGCGAACTCCCCGGCCAGGGTCTCTCCGGCACCGTTGAGGGACACTCGCTCCGCGTGACCAGTCGCAAGAAACTCCTCGCTGCCTCCCCCGAGGTGGCCCCTCTGCTCCCGGCACAGGCGGCGGGTCTGGAGTGTGTAATCCTCGTCGGCGAGCACTATGCCGGGACGCTGCAGTTCCGCGACGAGCCGCGCGCGGACGGGCAATCGTTCATCGGCCATCTCGGTCCTCGCCACCAATTCGAGCGAGTGATACTCGTCTCCGGCGACCGTGCGGAGGAGGTCAACCACCTCGCCCGGCTCGTCGGCATCACCGAAGTCCGCGCCAGCCAGACCCCCGAGCAGAAGCTGGAAATCGTCCGCGAGATCACCCGCACGAAGGCCACACTGTTCATGGGAGACGGCATCAACGACGCCCCCGCCCTGTCGGCAGCCACGGTCGGCATTGCCTTCGGGGCGCAGAACGAGATCACCTCTGAAGCCAGCGGAGCCGTGATCCTGGACAGCTCGCTGGCCAAGGTTGACGAACTGATTCATATCGGCCAACGGATGAAGCGCATCGCCCTGGAAAGCGCCGGGATCGGCATCGCGCTGAGCCTGACCGCCATGCTCTTCGCCTCGGCGGGATACATCACCCCGGTCAACGGGGCACTGATCCAAGAGGCGATCGACGTACTCGCCGTGCTGAACGCCTTGCGAGTCCCGTGGATGACGAGTGGGTTAACGGATTATGAGTGAGGCTTGAGTGTCGTCTTTCGCTCCACGAAAGAACGTCCTTTGGCGGAGCGAAAGACGACACTCCCCACAGTGGTTTTGGCCTCACTCACCGACCTGGAAGTCTACCGCTTCAATCGCTGCATGACCCGACTTGCGGAACGGACGCGGCAGCGGCTGGGCGTGGCCCTGCTCGTCGATGCTGCGGCAGCGGAAGGTGTACTCGCCCTGCGGCAGGCCGGGGAGTACGGCCGCCCAGTGGGCGTTGGTGAGCCGCATCGGCCAGGTCTTCGGCTTTCCGGACTCATCGAAGCCATGCGTCCCGTTCGGCATCTTTCCATCGGGCAACGCACTCCAGTTCGTTGGTGCGGGGAGCAATTCGGCATCCACCCACGGAGCGGTGTGAAAGTCGGGATCAGTCTCCGGATGCGGGGCCGCTTGCGACTCGACCCACACCTGCACCTTCGACAGCCCCGAGATGCCGACTTGTGCATAGCCCGACACCGGCACCGCCTCACCGGCCTTCACGTTTCTCGGCACTGAGATCGTTGCCGCAAAGGTCTTCAGCGGGCTATCAACATCGTTGTTCTGCTCGGCATACGTGTCGTTCGCGGTGGCCAGGTTCGTGAGGTACAGATGACTGAGCCACTTGATTGACTTGAACCCGTACGCCTCCGGGACCACGACTCGCACCGGGCCACCGCGCTCGGCATCGATCCACTCCCCGTTCAGCTTGTAACACAGAATCACCGGCGGCAATCCCAGCGGATCCTCCAGCACACGCCCCACCGGCAGCGAACTCCGAAACATCTGCGACGGTTCGTCGTTGTGATACCCATAGTAAAAGACCCGCCGCAGGTTCTCTCGCGGCTGAGTCAGCCACACCACCTCGCGCAGCGGCACCCCCTCCCACAACCCCATCCCCAAAGGACAGCCGAGATTCAGGCAAGTCATCACCTTCGGAAACCGCACTGCATGCCGCTCGCCGAGCTGGAGCAGTGCCGCGAAATTGAAGGCTGTGCCATCGGCCTTCGTGAACTGCTTCCCGAGCTTCGCCGGATGATCCGGGTCGGAGAGGACTTCGAGCTGCCAAGTGTCGCGGGTCAACCCGACTTCGGACTTCTTCTCCTCTGGCAGCGAGTGCGGTAGCGGCTTGCCACGCGACACATCGCGGAAGTCGACTGAGGGAGTGAAGTATGGCTCCGAGCGAACCCCAGCCTTGTCCGGCTTGTCTCGCTGGGGCGGCTGAGCCGGTTTGGGATCATCGGCCAGAGCCAAGCCCACCAAGGGAGTCGTCGCCAGTCCCAGAACGCTGGCCCGGAGAAAGAACCGCCGCGTCAGCTCGAAGTGCTCATCCAGGAATGAGGGAGAGTTCATGGTCGCAACTCGGGGAGACATGGGCCGATGTGGGTTCCATTTGACCGCGGTGAGAAGAAATCAGCAATCGTTGATCGATGGCTGATTCCGCAAGACCTCTCACTGACTGGCTGACCATGCGGTTCCTGCCTATGATCCTCACCCCTTGGATTCACGGCAGCGGCATCCGTCCGTCCAGGAACGAAGTACCGAAGGCGTAGCTCAGTCGGTAGAGCAACGGACTTTTAATCCGTAGGTCCTGGGTTCGAGTCCCAGCGCCTTCACTTCAGTTTCTGCGATAGAATTCAGGTAAATACCGTCGGCACTCAGGGAATCACCTAGGCTGCCGACACATTCACCCGTTAGGGAAATTGGCGTCGGAACATCAATCGTCGTCAATGCGTTGCAGGAAAAATCATCCGCTGGGCAACATGGGGGGCAACATGGAACCGGTGGTTGTGTCCCTGCAAACCGAATAATTCCATCGGGTTCGGGAGCGTTCAACAGCGAGGGCATCGTTTGAACGGCTTGGCTCAGATCTGCCAGCCGGACATGCGAATAGCGATCCATTGTCAGGGTGATCGTCGAATGTCGGGCCAACATCTGGGCGGTTTTGGGGTGGACTCCGGAGGATGCCAGCATGGAGACGAACGAGTGTCTGAGGGCGTGGAAGTCCGCCCGCTCGCCGTTCAGTGTCTCGGGTTTCAGAAACTCACTCTGCAATCGCTGGGCGTGTTCTGCGGGGTTCTGTTCGGCCTCACCAAGCCAGCGGTCGCGAGCGGCCTGTAAGTCCCTGCGGAACATCACAGCAGCTTTCTCGGACCACGTACCGGCCCAGAGTCGTCCTAATCGGCGGACCGAACGCGACGACAGCCATTGATCCAGACGTTTCGCGACCAAAGGGAGGATTGGCAACACAGCCCCTCGACGAGACTTTTCCGTTTTGGCCTTGATCGTGACCGTCGGTGACTCGGTCGTTAGGTCGAACGCTTCCGGCGTCAAGTTCGCGAGTTCATTCGCCCGAAGTCCGGTCGTCGAGGCGACGAGATACAACATGGCCCGATCTTCTCCGGTCAGTCCCCGGAACGACTCTAGGCTGACCAACGTCGTTTCGATCAAGCATGTCAGTTCCATCGCGTCCAATGCCCGGCGTTCGATGCGGACATCAACCTTGGCATTCAGTCGCGAGAGATGGGCAAACGGGTTCCTCGGGAGTCTCTGAGCTTTCACCAGCCAGTTGCCAAAGGACTTGATAGCGACCAGATGGTGATTGCTGGTGGCAACACCGAAGCGTCCCTCGCCCGCATCTCGTCGAGTCTTGAGCCAGTTCCCCACCTTGTCGGCGTTCAGATCCGCCAATCGCTTGAATCCACACCCGGCAATCACTGCCCGAATCCGCGACAACGATAGAGTGACATGCTCCGGCGTATTCGCTTTGGCCTCCAAGAACTCCTGAAACCCCGTGAGATGTTCCGTCAGAGGGGTCGTCAGATGTTCCTGAAACGGGTCCACCAGACCAGACTTGCCCCGCTCGGCTTGTTCGACCAACTTGTTCAGCATCTGCTGCGCGGCGACTTTGTTGGTCGAGAGTGGAACTCGACGGAGAATCTCGTCGGAGTCTTTGTACTTGCCGTACCACTTCGATCGAAACTTCGTGACGACTTTCCCGGTGGCTGGGTCGGTCGCTGTGTACTTGTTGCGGTAGATTGAGGACATGGAACAACCCTGAATGAGTGACGACACGAATACGGTAACAACTAGGACACCGGCGCGCAATCGCAATCAAGTGTCATCAATCGTCCCGCTGGTCGTATCCTGTCCCTCGATTCCGTTCCGGCGGAGAGGTCAGGAAAGCCACTTAACCCACCAAACCCACCCCCGGAACAAACTATGACAACTCGCCAAGTCTTGGTCCCGTGAAGTTCTCGGCAGGCAAGTTGATGACCGGCAACGACCGTTCCCACCAGCTTCCCGAGTCTCTTGCCGAGCGACTTCGGCGTCGGCAATTCGTCGGCGGGCGTATCGCATAGCTCAACCAGCGTCTCTCGAATCGGCAGTCGATCAGCCTGACCAGCGAGCATGAGGATCTCGGCAGAAGTCAGCCCCTTACAGTCGGGGTCAATACTCGGCCAGAGATGGAACAAGGCGCGAAGTGCGTTGGCCTGTGTGTCGCAGCGTTCGGCGAGAGCCTGTCTTGTGTTACCGGGGTCGGGGAGTCCCGCAAAGACGACTGCATTCCGGACCAGATCGGACCAGCCTTCAAAACTGCCCCAATGCCTCAGTCCCATCGAGGGGCGACCCGCACGCACGTAGGCAGCTAGGATCGTCAGCGCGGCGGCCCGGTACGTGTGGAGATGGCTCCGGACATGATCCAGAATTCGAGGGTAACGAAAGTCGCTCCGCTCCTCGGGTTTCTCATCCGGTGATTCCAATCGAATGTGACACGTCCGCCGGGATGTATCGGCGACGATGGCCACGTTGTTCCCAGTGGCCATCCAGACGATCGACAACGGGAACTCTGCTGTCTCACTGACTCCCAGAATCCGATCCTTCCACCGGGTCGAGGTCAGAGCCGAATCGAACGACGGACACCCCAGCGTCCCCGAGACATTATCGATCAACGCGACCGCGTCCCCGCTCCGGGCCAGCGCCGTGATGCGTTTGCGGAACTCGTCGTCATCATTCGGGGAACTCATGCGAGGAGTCGTCGACCCCGTGAAGATCATTCCCGCGACATCGGCAAGTAATGTCTTTCCGCTCCCGCGAGTATTGGCATCAATCAAAAACAAGGGAGTCGGCCCCGTGTACGCATGCCGGGCAAACG
The DNA here is from genome assembly GCA_043743415.1 of Planctomycetota bacterium. Lineage (GTDB taxonomy): Bacteria > Planctomycetota > Planctomycetia > Planctomycetales > Planctomycetaceae > TH-plancto1. The sequence goes on along the minus strand of JAYTWO010000614.1, from coordinate 4,343 downwards.
GTGAAAGCAAACACGCCAGCCAGGCAGCTCTCGCCAATTCCGAACCGAACGGAAATTCGGACACCAGTTCCATGAGGCATCGAGCAGCGTTTCGAGCATCGTCTTGCGTGGGATGCTCCGGCAGGTCCAGGGGCTGGCCCCGATAGTCGAGGTAGAGTTCGCTGGCTGCGTCATAACCGGGCTGCGTCAGAATCGTTCCATTGGCTCGCATCACGGGACTGGTGACGATCCCTTCCAGCCGGGGGATGCCCGGCCAGACTTCACGATTCGCGACTGCTTCGAGAAGCCACAACGGGGGATGACAGTCCGATTGCCGAGACTCCTCTTGGCTCTCTCGCTCTCGGACGAATCGTATCCGTCGCGAGAGTTCGTCACGTAACACCGGCTTGGCGGGTCGGATGCGGGCCGCTTCGACCGGGCGAACTATGCCGTCCGCCGTCGGTTCAGTAGATTCACTCAAGAGGACACGAACCAGTTGACCGGCTCGGGAATGGAACGGCCCCCTGTCCGCCAGAACTGCGATGACTTGATCCGTGACCAGATGTTCCTCGGTCGTCACGATGATAGTGACTCGGTCCGATCGATCGGGTTCTAGATGCGGCCCCGTTTTTGGCGTCCACAGTTCTGCCAAGTCGAACTGCCCGCGCAACTGCTCCGCAGTCCCGCCCGCGTTGAGCCAGTCGCTGACATCGCCTTTCTCGGGAAGTCCCGGCAACCTCACCAGAGCCACTGAAGCGGCGATTCCATAGAGCGAGCGGGCGACAACCTGACCGTGACTCTCTCCGGCGGCATCGTTGTCGAGGATGACCATCACTCGCCGATTGCGCAGAAACTCCGACAGCTCCGGCTTCCACTTTCCAGCCCCTCCGGCGTTGGTCGTCGTGACAATGCCCAGTGACGCCAACCGGTCACAGTCCTTTTCGCCCTCGCAAATCACGACGATCTCATGGGGACCAGCTTCGAGCAGTTGCGGCAACCGGTACGGAACAGAGCGGACTCCGTCGAGTTTCCAGATCCACGTCCCCGGCGTTGCGAGGTCGGGTCGTCGCTGTCGGAAGTCCTTCGGGACCATCCGCACCACTTGGAACAACAACGTCCCCTGTTCATCGAGGTAGTCGTATTCGACATCGATCTTCCCTCGTTTCGGTCGAGTCGACTTCGCGGGCATCCGCTCCGGCAATTGAGTCGGATACAGATCCGACAACTTCAGACCGCAGGCTTCGACGATCCGCTTCGCGGGGGCGGCATCCTTGCAGACATGACACCGCAACAGGGTCTTTCCATCCGTGGCGAGCGAGATCGACAGACTCGGTTTGTGCGGCTTGCCGTCAGCTTCATGGATGGGACACAACGCGACCCACTCATTCGGTTTGATCTGCTCGACACCCCGAAGATGTTCGAGGACTTTCGGCGCAGCATGGTTAGAATACATTACGGTTCCTTGGTGAATGACGGCGGCGCGCCAGTGGTGAGAAGCGGGCGTTCCGCCGTCGTCGTTTGAAGAGGTATCCGCTCGCCGAACATCAGCGAGGATGAGATTACGTATCGTCGGCAGCGTCGAACGTCTTCCGGTCCGGGCAACCCAGAGCGATCCACCGGACGAGATCTTCCCGCCGGTAGCGCACGCCCCCATTCACGACCAGCGTACGCGGGAGCTTCCCCGCAGCTTGCATTCGGTCGAGCGTCGCCACGGACAGGTCCAGCAGTTCGGCGGCGTTTCGGCGTGACATCAACAGCTGTTCTATCTTGCTGGGTTCGGAAGTCCTCATACGGCACCCCCGTCTGCATTCGCAGTATTGCCGACAATTGCTTGGCAGCCCCCAGCGATCCAGGCTTCGACTTCCTGTCGACTCCATCGAACCAGCGCCCCCAGTCGCACCGGAGCGGGTATCCGGCCCGCATCGGACAGCCGGTAGACGTGCCGACTGGAACAATTCAGCATCAAAGCCACGGCTTGAACATCGACCAGAGCCGGAAACAATTTGTCCCGGTCGGTCCCCGGATCAGTGTTCGGGTTTGCTGTTTCTGTCATCGCGAGATTCCTATTCAGGGTCCATTGTGCGTTGCCCCAGTGGCAACGTGACGACGGAAGTCTCTCGCAGACAATTCGGGAAAACAGTCCCTAATTGGTACTACTATTTCCTCGCTTTTTAAGTTCATTGGCGACATCGAGTCCAAGGTCGGTCAGCTTACTACCACCAGTCCTGCCTTTTGTAGAGTCAACCAGCCCCATTCCCTTGAGAGTGACCATCTCATCTTTGATCGCATCAGACCCCGAGTGAGAATCGATCGCTACACGAGCGATCACAGCAGCGCTCACCCGAACGCCGTCTGGCGTCGCTTTCAATTCGAGCATGGCCACAAGTATCAATCGCTTGCGACCATCGTCGAGACGTTTCAGAGCTTCTGTCACTTGACTCGGGGGCGAATCAGTGGATGTGTTCCCATTATCATCCAGCTCGGGTTGAACTGACTTCACATTCAATATGCCCCCCTCTTTGCATGGTGCGGGAAACCATTCGAGTCGACTGGAAATCAAGTCGAGTTCCCGTTCGAGTTCATCCCAGTCGGCTTGATCTGGTCGGTTCCACGTTCTCGCCGACAGCTGCCGACATTTTGAAAGCTCATCCGGAATCAGTGCGGATGCGTAATGCACGACAGTCTCGGCATCGCCGGTCCAGTGTCGCCAAGTCGATCGCTCAATTCTGAGCAGTCGCACCTGCGATGCAAGTTCTCTCTGAAACATGTCCCGCAGCTCGACCAAGGATTCCGATTCGCTCTGCAAGTCTCTCCGGTACGTGCCGATTCGATTCTCGCACCGCTTCACGTCGTCGCATTGTTTCCGGAGAACTCGCGCCAAGACATGCGCTTTGCTCGCCACCGCCAGCAAGTCCATCGCCGTGGCGGCCTTGGGGTTGCTGGTCACGATCATCGCCGAACAGACAATTGGCCCCGTGGGGTCTGGTGATCGCAGTCTTTCCAACCAATTGCCGAGCGGGTCATTCACGACCGCTTGTATGCCAGTTGGCATCCATAATTGCTGAGTCCGAGTGAACAACCAAGCCGACAATCCCCCGTCCGGTTCATTCGATTTGAACTCAGCGTCTACCAAATCGCAGGTGTCTTGCCACAGCGATCGGCAGTCCTCACCCGGCCATTCATCAAGTCCCGTCGGCCAAACACTACTGACTCTCGACGCTCCCGCAGGTCTGCCCTGACCGTCCACCGATTGGGACATAAAGAGCAGCTCAAATTCGGATTCCTCATGTGACAATTCGAGTTGCTTTATCGCAGCGTTGCGGCGAGTGTCGATCTCAGACGCTTCGGTTTGAGATTGCCCGACTGGCAACGTCGGCAACTTTTTGGCCGAAGGGCGCTTACCCGAGTCCTTGGTGACTTGAGAACGACTCGACGCCCCATTGCTGCCAGCTTTCCCCATCTGATCTACTCCTAGACGGGTCGACCGGCGGGCAGTGCGAGGAGTAGTTCCGCACGGCCCGCCGGTCCGGTTTCAGCGGTCAGGTTTTCGAACACCCGACCGCCCCGAAGCTCAGTATCTCAACAATTGTCGGAGTCTCAATACCAGAGTGAAAGCCCACGTTCGCACCGCCCCCCGCCCCCCCCTGTGAGTTCAGCCCGATCACCATGTATGCCGTCTACCTGAAAACACCTCAGAGACAGAAAGCCCGCAATGCCAAGCCCCGTCCAAGGTCTTGACTCGCCGAAAGTACCTTGACCCGGCGGGCATGGCCACAACGCCCCCCTTCCCCGCCACGGAATGATAGTCTCGGCAAACAAAACTCTCTCTGCTGCGCTGGTCTGTGTGTGTGGTTTCTCTGGAATCTCCCCTCGGAGAACCTATCGAGTGTGCAACCGGTTTACGAACTTCCGCATCACAGCGAGCTAGGGGCAGCCCCGCAAGGCAGCCTGCCAGCCCCAGCCATCACGGGGGCGACAACTCTCGGCGGGCATTCCATCGAGCCGCGATGGCGAGGTGAACTCGGGACGGTCGAGAGCATCGCCTCTGGAAGCCCAGGATTCGTTTCGCGGGGATTGTGGGAAGCGTGATTTCCGCCGGACCGATGTCTTCTGCTTTCCTCTGACCTCTCGGCTGCGGGTTACTTGCGCGGTTTGCGGGGGGCTTTGGAGGGTGGGGTGGTTGTCTGTTGGTCGCGGATGCGGGCGAGGAGTTCGTGGGCGGGTTCGTAGGGGCGGGCTTCGCGGCGGGCGAGGTCGGCTTCGGTGGGGACCAGTTCCCCCCGGAAGGCTTTGGCCAGGACCGCCTGCGTCAGCTTGTCGACCCGCGTCTGGGCGGCCCGCAGCTGGGCTTCGAGCCGATCGGC
>JAYTWO010000613.1:0-15934 GCA_043743415.1 Planctomycetota bacterium | reverse complement strand
AGGCATGGGCGACTCTGGTCGGTCGACCCGATCAGCAATCGTTCGCACCGGTTTCGAACTCGGGGCAATTGCTGGTGGCTGTGGGGCTCAGTTTGATCGCGATCGATAAGCGCAATGGGGACGTGTTGTGGGAGTTGAAGCTGCCGAAGCATCCCTCCGCGCCACCCGCCATTGATGACGATCAAGTCTACATTGGCATGGTGGACGGCAGTGTCTATGGATTCGATTTGCGGGTCACGAAACGGCTGCACGAACAGCGGATGCTGCCCGAGTTTTCGCACATCGCCCAGATTTGGCGGTATCAGACTCCCTCAGAAATCGTCTCCCCCCCCATCGCCACGGCACGCAGCGTGTGCTTTGCCAGCTCCAGCGGGGCGTTCTATTCCGTGGCGGCCAAGGGGCAGAAGCTGATCTTCCAGTTTGAAACGGACTCGAAGATCGTGACGCCGTTGGGCCGGAATGAGAACTCGATCCTTCTGGCTTCCGAGAACTCGCGGATGTATTGCCTGAACCAGGATAACGGCCAGTACCGTTGGGCCTTCACCTCGGCACACGCGATCCGTCAACAGCCGCGATTCTTTGGGGCGCGAGTCTACGTCACGCCGGAAACGGTCGGGACTTATGCCTTGGACGCTGGCACCGGGAGCCAGATCTGGGAAAAGCCCCAGGATCAGGCTCGCCAGATCTTGATGGTCGGACAGAGCCGCGTGTATGCCTTCAATGCCCAGAAAGAGATCGTCATTCTGGACGCCGCCGATGGCCGCGTGGTCGGCAAGCTCCCCTTACGCCAGTTTATTAAGACCCCCACGAATGATCGCACGGACCGAATGTTCCTGGTCACTCAAGAGGGGTTGGTCGTGTGCGTGAAGGAACGGGACTCGGGGATTCCGTCGTACCACCTGCATCCAGAACGTCGTCCGATTCTCCCAGAACTCACTCCCGAAGCAGAGATGGAAGCCCCCGCGGACGGGACGATGCCGACCGATCCGCCGGTGGACCCTGCGGCACCGGTAGACCCAGCTGCCCCCGTAGACCCCGCGTTGTAGGGCCCGAAGCCTTTCCCCTCCTCCCATGTTCTTCCGCTTCTGTGCCGCGCTGTCGCTCGTCGTGCTGATCGCCGCAGTCGGGATCACGCTGGAGAAGCAGATTCTCGATCGGAAGCGGGAACAGACCTTGCAGGTCTACCGCCTGGCCCAACTGGAGGAGAAGTACGCCCGCCTCAAGCTGCGCAGTCAAGAGTTGGGGGCTCCATCTCGGCTACTGGAGTCACTCGAACGAGCGGAGGCCGAACGAGCCGCCCACCGGCGGAAGCCCGTTACGGCCTCGCCAAGTCGCTAGAGCTGCTTCAGACGCGAAGTATATCGGAGTATTCCGAAACACTAATCTTCACTAATAACCCCGGATTCTGAACAGCAAGTGTTTCTGAATCAGTGTTTATTAGAGGGAATTCGCGTTCCAGCCTCCTACTCCCTACTCCCTACTCCCTACTCCCTACTCCCTACTCCCTACTCCCTACTCCCTACTCCCTACTCCCCCCATGCCCCCCCCCCGCGAACCCCGCCTCGCCTGGCGGTCGATCAGCGTTCTGCTGACCTTGACCCTGGTCTGGGGCGTACTCATGGGGCGGATGGTTCAGATTCAGTATCTCCAGCGGGACAAGTTCGCCAGCCGAGCCACTCGCCAGCAGCAGCACGAAGAGACCATCCCTGCCCGGCCCGGCGACCTGTTTGATCGCAAGGGGCGATTGCTCGCCACCACGATCGCGGTGCAGAGCCTGTATGTCGACCCGGCCCGCGTTGTCGATCCGCTCAACACAGCGTGTGCCTTCGCCACTGCCACGGGGGTCGACCCGGTGGAACTGCAACAGCGGCTGCTCGATCAGCGCGAGAAGCGGTTCTTGTGGGTCAAGCGCAGACTCACTGACGAGGAGGTGGGCAAGGTCATCGCCGCGAATCTCCCGACTGCCGAGTGGGGCTTCCGACCCGAATACCTGCGGGTCTATCCGCAGGGAGCCTTGGCGGCCCATGTCCTCGGCTGGCGTGACATCGACGGGACTCCCCACGGTGGCGTCGAAGAGTTCTTTCATGACCGGCTGCGAGGCGAACCGGGTCGACGGACTGTTGTCCGCGATGCGCGCGGCTTCGTCATCGACCTCATCGACGCCGAAACCTTGCCGGCTCAGGCGGGAGAGAACATCCAACTGACGCTCGACATGATGAGCCAATTGTATGTGGAGCGGCGGATAGACGAGTTGATGGACAAGCACCAGCCCATCGGGGCATGTGCCACAGTCCTCGACCCGGCCACCGGAGAAGTGCTGGCGATGGTCAGCCGACCCGCGTTCGATCCGACTCACCCCCATGACGCGCCGCCGAACTCCTGGAGGAACCTGGCGATCCAGGCGGCCTATGAACCCGGCTCGACGATCAAACCAATCATCGTGGCCTGGGGGCTGGACCAGCGGTTACTCCAGACGACTGATGCGATCGACTGCGAGTGCGGGGCCTATCGCATGGGCCCGCGCGTGCTGCACGATCATCATCGGTATGGGGTTTTAAGTCTTAAAGACGTGCTGGTGAAATCGAGCAACATCGGCATGGCCAAAGTGGGAGAGAAGCTCACCAACCCCGGCCTGCATCAATTAATGACTGAGTTTAATTTCGGACGCCGCACCGGGATCGAACTTCCTGGTGAACTGCCCGGAACGCTGCACCCGCTGGAGAAGTGGACGATCTATTCGACCGGCTCGATCCCGATGGGGCAGGAGCTGCTGGCCACTCCGCTCCAGATTCTGGCTGCTCATGCCGCGCTGGCCAACGGCGGCCGGTGGGTCTCGCCGCATCTGTATCTCGGCTCCGTCGGTCGCCGCTCGATCGCCCCGCATGTCGTCACGACCGATCTCCTTCGTCCCGAGTCGACGCGCTGGGTGGTGGAGGAAGCGATGGTCGATGTGATCCAGCGTGGCACCGGAACCCAGGCCCAGCTCGACGAATACACCCTCTTCGGCAAGACCGGCACCTCGCAAAAGATGGACCCCGACGGTCGCTACTCCCACACCCGCCACATCAGCTCCTTCGTCTGCGGTGCCCCCGTCCACAACCCCCGACTGGTCGTGATCGTGACCGTCGACGAACCCACAAAGGGCGGCAGCGACTCCGGCGGCACAGTCGCCGCCCCCACAGCTGCGGCGATCGTATCCGACCTGCTGAAGTCCATGCAGGTGCCGTCGGACCGGCCGGTCCAGACGGCGGAGGGAATACGAATCCAGCGGTGAAGAAAACGTCTCTTTTGAGTCTCGTTCCTCACCTCGGCATCGACTTGGGGACATTATCAACAACGACATTCAAGTCTGCTTCTGGGCATCACCTGACGAGTTTCATCGCGAACCTCACGATTTCGATTCGCTCCCCTGAGAACTCTCGATGTGGTTGGGATTGGGACGCCGATGTGATCTTGGCAGACATGAGATCGCCATTGTTTGGTGTCCTCGGCCACGAGACATTCTTCGAGTACTTCAGGTTCGAACTGGACGCTGAAGACGAGAGCTTCTCCCTGAAAGAGAACTCGAAATTCACGGGGCGTGTGCGGGAGTACCCATCGTCAAAAAACGAACCCGCAATCCCATTCGGGAACGCGAGAGATCAAGAAGTCGTTAAGACGGAGTCCCTGTGATGCGAGTTTCGACGCGAGTTCTTCTTCGGAGGTGCCGTAAGCGATCGCCACTCTTTCAGAATTCAGAGCGACGAACTCTCCACCGTGCTCCCGCATCTCTTGGATCACGAGGGACTTCTCTGGCTTCATGCGGAGTCAGGTTTTGTCCATTGGAATGCCTCCCAAAGCCTGTCGAACCACACGTCCGTCGAACGTATGGCATTCGTTATACCTCCAATTCCGCCAAAATCGCAATCGGAGATCCCTTCCCAAGCTGCGAATGTGTGTGCATCAGAAAAGTAGGCAGTGGCAAAAAAACGCCACTGAGGCGGCAGCGCGATTCGATTCTGGCACTCGGTGCATATGGCTGGCAGAGACTCGACCAGGGGATAACCAGGAGTGGGTGAGCCGCAGATCAACCCAGCGTGGCACAGCCGCAACCGAAGGGGTCAGCAGTCAGCCATCAGCGGTCAGCCAGAAAACACTCTTCGTCGAGACGGTCTCTGCACCCTGAAGGGGTGAAACATCACAGCCCAGGGTCGCGACCACCGGTCGCGCACCCTGGGTTCGGTCGCTCGCAGGGGCCGAACCCTGAAGGGGTTCCACACAGGGGCACGCGGGTGTACAACCCCTTCAGGGTTGAGTTCCCCGAACCACGTTTCCCAGGGTGCGCTCCTGCGTCGCGACCCTGGGCTGGGATGTGAAACCCCTTTGGGGTACAGAGGTCTCTAGACCACCGGAAATTTGCGCAGCGTGCGCAAATTTGTGACGTGAGTCGTACAGGCAACGAAGGGGGAAGTCAGCCATCCTGCAATGATCGCAGACGAACCTCCGGTCGGTAAGCCACCTCACAGCGACACCGGCGGGGCCACCAGCGGCAGCTTGAGCCACGGGATCGAACTCGCTCCCGGCTGCCCCTTGTCGATCAACCAGATGTTGCGATACACGACCGGGTTGCCGTGTCCCTGGAGTTTGATCGGCAGTGGGTTCGGGCCCTCAGCAGTCCCGGCTCCGGTCTTGTTGGGGATTGAAGCTGCGTCGTGGATTACGACGCCGTTGTGCCAGACAGTGATCCGCATGTTGGCGGTCTTCTGCCCGGCGGCATCAAACTTGGCGCTGGTGAAGTCCATGTCGTAGGTCTGCCACTGGAGCGGGGGCAGGCACAGATTCGTGTCGGGCCGCTTGGTCCTGTAGAGCGAACCGCACTCGTTCTCAATCCCCTCCAGGCCGAAGGAATCGAGCACCTGCACCTCGTACCGCCCCTGCAAATAGAACCCACTGTTGCCGCGATCCTGGCCACGGGCCAGCGGCTTGTAGGGCAGCATGAACTCTCCATGCAGCCGGAAGTCGCCGTACTTGTCGACCGTCTCCGTCCCCGCTTGCAGTCCCTCCGAAGTGACCATGGCGTTCTTCCAGTGCGAGAGATCGCCCCCGCCATCAAACAGCACGATGGCCCCGCTGGGCGGCGCCGCTCCCATCGTCGGACTGAGGCGTTCCACCCGCTGAAGTTGCCCGGCTTCACGTCCGTCTTTGTCGAACAGCCGCAGCGTGGTGCCCAGGATCTCGGCGTCGTATTGCTCACCGGTGAGCGTGACCCGATCGGCACTCCGCATACCACTGAGCATGTATTTGCGAGGGGCCTTCCACCCCGATCCCGGCAGGCCGCCGTAATACTTCACCGCGTCGAATTTGCCGTCACCGAGGGCGACGACCTGCACCGCCACGGAGACCGAACTCCGGAGCGATGGCTGCGGCCGCTGCCAGCCGCGATACTCGCCTTGGAAGGCATAGTCGGCATCGGCCTCTTCGCGACTGGTATAGGTCGGGCCATCCTTCTCATCGGCGGAGAAGACCACGGAGGAGAAACGTCCGCACCCCAGCACCAGGACCAGAGCGGCCACGATGCCGGAGACGTAGCGAACCCGTTTGCCTGAGATGAACGAGAACATGCAAGACCTTCTGGCACTGAGGCCGACTGAACACCATCGGGACGCACGAGCTTACCCTGCGATGCGGCCACTCTCCAGCAGAATCCGACGTTTGCGGGCGAGCGGTGCTGCGTTCACTTCAGGGTTGTGCGATGCACGCCAATGGCGGACTGTGTCCCGATCACGGTGACTTTGCCGAAAACCCCGAGGGATCAGGCCCGTATCGCCGCGACGGGAAGGCTTTGCGTCGGGGAGCGTTTCCGGCTTGTTAGGAATTGGTCCAAAATAACATCACGATTTGAACAAGGTGTGTTGAACAGAAGCAAACGAAGGTCACGAAGGGTCTTTTGGTTCCGCCCTTCGTGACCTTCGTGACCTTCTGTTCCTAACGCGGGCTTCGCCCGCAACCCAGCGGGGCGCGAGTCACCTCATTCTCCATCGCATGGAAGATGATTCCAAAAAACGCAGCGGCGCAGAGGCGCAGAGAGGGAATACTCTGCGTCTTCGCGCCTCCCCGTCTCTGCGTTTCATTTCCCTAACATGCGCGCATGAAACAGAGTAAGACTCTATGACACTGCTCAATTCGGGAAGTTGTTTCGGGACTATTCATTAGGCGAGCGGCAGGAAAGTTTTTACCAAAACCGTATGGTTGCCACCCCTGTAGGACGGGCTTTCAGCCCGTCGTATAGTGTGATGCGACTCGCTGAAACACTCGCCGCTGCCATGGACGGGCAGGAATGCCCGTCCTACGGTCAAGCGTCTCCTGCCGCTCGCATTACTTCCCCGGTCGATACATCCGCACTCGATGGTTGTCGCTGTCGCCGATGTAGACGTTGTCCGAACCATCGACATAGACCCCATGCGGTCGGGCGAGGCGGCACTTCTTCGGGTCGCCGTCCGGGCCGTCCCCCTTCTTCCCGTCGCCGACGAGGGTCTCCACATTCCCGCTCTCCGCGCGAATCACACGGATGGTATGGCTCTCAGTGTCGGCGAAGTAGATGTCCCCATTGAGGCCGATCGACACCCCCTTCGGTCCGGCCAGTTGGGCCAGCTTGGCCGGTCCGCCGTCGCCGCTGTAACCCGACTTGCCGGTCCCCGCCAGATGCTTGTACGTCAACATTTTCAGGTCGATGCGGTAGATCGCGTTCCCCTCGCGCAAGGCCAACACCAGCGCCCCACTCCCCTCGAAGTCCAAGGCCCGTGGACCATTCAGCGGAGTTCCCGCGACAGCTGATCCATCGGGCGTCGGCTTCCGCTCGCCGGTGCCGCCGAACGTGTCGATCGTGCCCTTCGCCAGGTCGACCCGCCGCACGCGGTTGTTCCCGAGGTCGCAGATGTAGAGGTGTCCGCTGTCGTCGAGGGCGATCGAGTGCGGCTGCTTCAGTTGGGCTTTGGTGGCTGGTCCGCCATCTCCGCTGAACCCAGCGGTGCCATTGCCAGCGACCGTCGAGATGGACCCGGTGCGGGCATCGACTCGCCGCACAACCTCACCCTTCATCTCGACGAAGAACATGTGTCCGTCCCTGTCGAATCGCACTTCGTACGGTTCGTGGAGCAGGGCCTGCTTCGCCGGGCCACCATCTCCGGCATATCCCGCCCGCCCGCCGGTCCCCGCCACGGTCGTGACCTGCTGCGTCTCCGGGTCAATGCGGCGGATCACATGCGAGGTCGTCTCGCACACATACAACGCCCCGACCGGCCCAACCACGATCCCAAACGGAGCACCACACTTCGCAGCTGTGCCCAGCCCCCCATCCCCCGACCACCCCGCCTGCCCAGTGCCCAGGACGGTGATGACCTCTTGAGCTATGACCGAACTCACTTCACAGCAGAGTGCGATCAGTCCCAGACAAACACTGACTCCAATTCGATTCATCTCTGTCACCTTGGTGAGCGTGTTTCTGGACCGCCTGAATCGCGGACCCGTGCATGAAGTATCGTACTGACCGCCGGAGTGATTCGCTTCCGTGCCGGGTAAGTGGGCCACATCTGGCCAATTCGCCATGCGGGTCATGTGCGAAAAACGCCACCCGCTGGCCCCAGCGGCGTTTTGTCGCACACGCCCGCTGCATCCGATAAACTCCCTCCATGAAGCTGAAATGTCGCCCCGAGGACTTTGTCGTCACCGAGCTATCGGAGTTCCCGATTCGCGCGAAGGGGGAGTTCACGGTTTATGAACTCACCAAGCGCGGAATCGGGACGCCCGAGGCGATCACCCAACTGTTGCAGATGTGGAATCTGCCACGCGAGCGGGTGTCGTATGGAGGTCTGAAGGACAAGCATGCCCAGACCTCGCAGTTCGTCACGGTGCATCGCGGTCCGGCTCGCAATGCCCAGCGGGATTACTGGGGGCTGAGTTATCTCGGGCAGTCGGATGTCCCGTTTCGTCCGTCGGAGATCTCGGCCAACTCGTTTCAGATCGTGATGCGCGACATGGTTCCGGACGAGTGTGCGCGGGCCATCGCGGCCCTCGCTGAACTCCAGCAATGGGGCCTGCCGAACTACTTCGATGACCAGCGATTCGGCTCGGTCACGTCGGACGGTGAGTTCATCGCCCGCCCGTGGATCGCCGGGAACTATGAGAAGACGCTGTGGCTCTGCATGGCGGCCCACTCGCCCAACGACCGCTCGGCGGAGAAGAAAGAGAAGGCCATCCTCCGCGAGCACTGGGGAAACTGGCCGACGTGCATGGAGCAGCTCGGACGCTCCCACCGCCGCAGCATCGTGTCGTACCTGGTCCAGCACCCAACCGACTTCAAGGGGGCCTGGACCCGCGTTCGGCAGGACATGCGCAGCTTGTACCTCTCGGCCTTTCAGAGCCACCTGTGGAACAAAGTCCTGGCGGAGGCGATTCACGTCAGTTGCCCGCCGGAGTGCCGCGTCGAAGTGCCGCTGTCGCAGGGTCCGGCCCCGTTCTTCCGCTCGTTACCCGCTGAGGCTCCGCTCGATCTCACCACGCTGGAGATCCCGTTCCCCTCCGCGCGATCGATCTATGAGGACGACGCTCCGATTACCACGATCACCGATCGGGTGCTGGATCGCGAGGGTCTCACCCGAGCCGACCTCAAGATTAAGCACCCCCGCGACAGCTTCTTCTCCAAGGGCGAACGCGCCGCGATCGTGCGCCCCACCGATGTCAGCAGCACCGAGTTCGACGACGACATGTATCGCGGCCAGCGTGCCCTACGGCTGACATTCACTCTGCCCCGAGGTTGCTATGCGACGATCCTCGTGAAGCGGATCACTTCGGCGGCCGGGATCGTTCATGCGGGCGCGGTGGACGACGCGGAGGGTACGGAGTGATCGCGTGGAATGCGAGTCGCGGAGCGGCATCGCCTACGATATACCACGAGGCTCGTTGACCCCGCACATCACACCAGAGGCCCCCACTCATGCCCCGGCGATCCCGAACACGCGGCGGCCTGCCCGAGTGGCTGAGCCTGACGGCACAGCCGGTCTTCGTGGTCGATTCCCGGCGGGTGGTGTTGTTTTTCAATCGCGGCTGCGAGCGGCTCACCGGTTGGGCGGCGGGCGACCTGATTGGGAAGGTGTGCGAGGTCCACACGGATGGCGTGCCGGGGCAGGTCACGACGCTGCTCTCGGCGCTCTGTCCACCATCGGATGCAGAGCCGACCTCGCAACGGATTCATCTACTGACGCGCGAGGGGCAGAGCCTCGACCGCGTGGCCCATTTCTTTCCACTGCCGCCGCTCGAGGCCGATCCCGACAATCCGGAGCCGCTCCGCTGGTTGGGAGTGATTGGGCTGCCGCAATCGCCGCTGACCGTCTCGCCCATGTCCGCCGAGTCGGAGTTGCATGCCGAACTCTCAGCGCTCAAGTCCGATCTGCGAAAGCGATACTCCCTGGCGCAGGTCGTGGCTGCCGGGTCTGCGATGCAGCGCACCCTAGCCCGGCTACAACTGGCGGTTTCGTCGAATGCGACCATCGCCTTCAGCGGGGCCGCGGGGACAGGCAAGGAGCACCTCGCCCGGGCGGTGCATTACGCCAGCGAGGCCCGGATGCGGGCGTTCGTACCCGTCGACTGCCGACAGCCCGCCGAGCCACTCAACGAGACGCTGGGGCGCTTGCGCCAGCCGGAGCGGGAGGAGTTGGCGATCCCGCTCCTGCGTGTGGGGGCGGTCCTGCTCCAACATGTCGAGAGCTTGTCGGGGCAGTGGCAGATGTGGCTGACAAAGTCGGTCGACCTCAATCCCGGTCCACATGCCGTGCGGTGGATGCTGTCTTCGGAACAGAGCTCCGAGGAACTGGTCGAGTCGGAAACACTCCTGCCCGAGTTTCGAGATCGCTTTGGGGTGCTGGAGGTGGCGCTGCCCACTCTCCGCGACCGCCCTCTCGACTTGCCGCTGCTCGCCCAGCACGCGCTGGAGGAGTGCAACGTGAAAAGCCCGAAGCAGCTCAGCGGATTCAGCCCCGACGTGTGGGAGCAGTTTCGAGCCTACAACTGGCCGGGCCAACTCGATGAACTCTTCACCGTGATCCGCGAGGCCCACGCCGCCAGTGTCGGCCCGCTGGTGAGCGTCCGCGACCTGCCGTTCCGCTTCCGCGCGGGCCAGGACGCCCAGTCGGTCAGCCCGCCCCCGGTCGTGGAGCAGGTGCCGCTCGATGAACTGCTCATGCGAGTCGAGAAGGAGCAGATCGAAGCGGCTCTCCTGCGGGCGGGCGGCAGCAAACAACTGGCCGCCGACCTGCTGGGCATCCCCAGGGCCAAGCTCTACCGCCGGTTAGAGGCGCACGGCCTGTGGAAGCCCGGCGAGTCGTAGCACGGAATTCATTCCGTTCTTCGGGTGACCGCCAAACGACAAACACCCCACTGGTGTCCGCTGACTCCAGTGGGGTGATGTTGTCTATCTCAGGCGATCGCGAGTCGCTCGTTAAAACTCGCCGACAACATCGCCACGGCCACGGGTGCCGAGGGCCACCAGCGTCTGGCCGGAGATGTTCTCACTGATGAAGCGGACCGATCCGTCACCCATCAGCGTATGCACTCCGCCCGTGTGGAAAGAGTAAAACTCCGAGTCATTGGAACAGTTGATGAAGCAGGTGCCGCCACCCGCCGCCAGCGTGACGTTTCCGCTGCCCGAGGTGTTGTTGGCGAGGCCGTTCGTACCGATTCCATCCAGGCTGAATCCATTGTTGATGTCAGCCCAGCTCCAGCCATCGCCGGTCCATTCGGTTCCGGTAGCGGCGAGTCCCGTCTTGGGGTTCATGACTTGCTTGTGAAAGTTGTAAATCATCGGACGCCCGGCAGCTTCACCCACCAGCATGGTGTTGGACAGACCGTCCGGGATCTTGCCGAGAGTGACACCGTTGGGACCGCGACCGAGTCCACCCTCAAACTCCTTGAGTCCCCATGAAGTACCACCGCTGGCCACATTCAATCCGTTGCGGACCGCATTGATCGAGCCGTAATCGCTCAGCCCCCAAGCGGGGGTATCAGTCCGGACAGTGCTGGTGAGTTCGCTGTAGAGGGCCGATGTCGGTGATGACACACGACCCGGTGACGAGGGGCACATCATGACACTCAGAGTCGTCTTCGTGGCCGAGTCATTCGCCACGTCGTACCAGTTCAGGCTGGAGTTATAAATGTTGTAAACGGGAGCCTGATCCAGGTACGGGAGGCAGGACGTGATCCAGGTTCTCTGGAAGTTCGGACCAGACAGGTTGATCCGGCTGGCCGGGAACATCTTGAACGACTCCTCATAGTTATGGAGCGCCAGTCCCATCTGCTTCAGATTATTCTTGCAGGTCGAGCGGCGAGCGGCCTCGCGGGCCTGTTGCACTGCGGGCAGCAACAAGGCAATCAACACGGCGATGATGGCGATCACCACCAGAAGTTCAATCAACGTAAATCCACGCGACTTGCGCACGATGAGCATCAGTCTTCCTCCGGTCGTCTACGTACAGTTCAGCCGCGGAACAATCCAACGGCCATGGAAGCACGTATGTTCGCCACAGAGATGTGGAGTCGGTGAAGCCTATGTTCGATCTCGATGAATAATGAAGAGGACGGGCCTTCTCGAAATCATCACAAACGCCGGGTATCAACCGCGCCAACGAAACGTGCGGTACGAACTGATCGGGTGAGGCGAGCGGCAGGGCGTAAGCCCTCCGAGAACAAGCACCCAACTGTCGCTGGATGGCCCCAGTTGATTCGCTTTGGAATCTACCGGGGCTACGCTGCGTCCGGTGTTCATCTCGCCCTGACAATCCGCTTGCGGTAGACTTCCGGTCTGACGGAGTCTGCGACTGGCGGAACGGAGCGAATCCTCATGACGAAATCTGGAATCCGATTGCTTTGTGTCGTGGCGATCTGTCTGACCTGCGTGCAGGCGACTTCGCGCGTGGCGGTGGCCGATCCCTTGGCTGCGAAGCCCGCTGCTCATAAGCACACGAACCGCCTCTCGAAAGAGAGCAGCCCCTATCTGCTGCTGCATGCCCACAATCCGGTCGACTGGTATCCGTGGGGACCGGAGGCACTGGAGCGGGCCAAGGCGGAGAAGAAGCCGATCTTTCTGTCGATCGGGTACACCAGTTGTTACTGGTGCCATGTCATGGAGCGGCAGGTGTTCGAGAATGAGGCGATTGCGGCCTACATGAACGAGCACTTCATTAACATCAAGGTCGACCGCGAGGAGCGGCCCGACATCGATGAGTTGTACATGCTGTGCTTGCAGGTCTATCTCCAGCTTGCCGGGTCGAACCAGGGAGGCGGGTGGCCGCTGTCGATCTTCCTGACCCCCGAGGGAAAGCCCATCGCGGGCGGGACGTACTTCCCGCCGACTGACATGCCGGGTCGACCGGGGTTTATGACGATCCTCAAGAATGTCGAAACCGCCTGGACCGACCGCAACGCCGATGTGATCGCGACCTCGGAGTTGATTGCCAAGGAGGTCAAGCGGCTGAGCGTTCCGCAGTTCGCTCTCGAAGCGGTGCCGCTGAGTACTGAACTGGTGGCGAAGTCGATCGATGCGGTGAGTCGTGAGTTCGATCCCGAGTACGGCGGGTTCGATTACTCGGCGGACTCCCCCGACTCGCCGAAGTTCCCGATTCCTTCGCGGTTGGAGCTTCTACAAACGATCGGCCCGTTCGCCGTGACCGCTCCGGACCTCATGAAAAGACTAGACTTCACGCTGACGCACATGGAGCAGGGCGGGATTCGCGATCACCTCGGTGGGGGCTTTCACCGCTACAGCACCGATCGTATCTGGCTGGTCCCGCACTTCGAGAAGATGCTGTACGACAATGCCCAACTGGCCAGCGTCTACACGCGAGCCTATGCCCGCACGAGCTTAAAGGGCTACCGACAGGTGGCCGAAGGCACGCTCGATTTCCTGCTGCGCGACATGCTCGACAAAGACGGCGGCTTCCACTCAGCCCTCGACGCCGAGACCAACGGGGTCGAGGGGCAGCACTACGTGTGGGACTCCAAAGAGGTCGCCACGCTGCTCACTGAGAAGGAGTTCCCCATCGCGGAGGCGGTCTACGGACTGAGTGAAAAAACGCCGTTCGAAGCCGGGTCGGTGTTGCACCTGCCGAAGTCGATTCCCGATGTCGCCGAGGCACTTCAACTGTCAGTGGCGGAACTGGAAACGAAACTGAGCGAGATCAACGCGAAGCTCCTTGCAGCTCGTCAGAAACGCACGGCTCTGTTGAAGGACGACAAGCTGCTGGTGGGGTGGAACGGGATGGCGATCCAGGCGTTCGCCGAGGCCGGGCAGACCTTTCAACGCCCAGAGTACACCGCTGCCGCCGAGCGGGCGGCGACGTTTCTGCTGCAACGAGTTCGCGACGAAGAGGGCCTGCTGCTGCATGTCTACCGGGGCGGGACAGCCAAGGTGCCCGCTTATCTGGAGGATTATGCCGGAATGGTCGCGGGGCTGCTGGCGCTGCATCACACAACTGTGGACGAGCGCTGGTTGAAGGAGGCGGCTCGACTGACCGATGAGATGATCGAGCAATGCAGCGACCCCAAAGGCGGGTTCTACCTGACCTCGAAGCGGCATGAGGAACTGCTCGCCCGCCCGAAGAACTCGTACGACTCGGTGGTCCCTTCAGGGAACAGCCAGGCCGTGCGGAACCTCGTGCGACTGGCCAAGCTGACGGGAGACGTTCGCTACCGGGACGCCGCCCGCAAGACTCTGGAGGTCTTTGCCGCACAGATCAACAGCAGCCCGGCGGGACATGCGTATCTGTCGATCGGACTTGCCGAATACCTGACCGCGTTTGGGGACGGTGCGGCTCCCGGGCCGCTGGCCAACGCCCCCGCTTCACCAAAACCGGAAACACCGAAGCCCGGAACGTCTCCTGCCCAGAATGCAGAGGAGATCCAGCTGACGGTCATCGCCCGCCCGACTGCTGAGGAGGCTCGGAAGCACCCGCTCATTCAAGCCGAAGCGTCGGTCGTCGAGGGGGCCTTCAAACCCGGTGCCATGTGCCCGGTGGTGGTCACTCTGCAAATCAAGAATGGCTGGCACATCAACGCCAACCCGTCGCGTCCCAAGTTTCTCAAGGCCACGGAACTCACGGCCGTGTTCACCGGCGGGTCGACCCTGGGCACAGTCGATTATCCCAAGGGCGTCGACCTGTTGTCTGAAGGGATCGAGGAGCCACTCTCCGTCTACGAGGGCACGATCCAACTCCAGACCACGATCGCTGTCCCGGCGAAACTCACCGGAGAGGAATCAGTCACGCTGACGATTCGATACCAAGCCTGCAACGAGAAGGAGTGCCAAGCCCCGGCGAAGCTGGTGCTGCAGGGGCTGCTGAAGTAGCCACGTCGGGTGGGACAAGCTCGCTTTGGAGCGCTGGCCCACCATTCACGGGAACACGCGTCAGACGGGGTGGGCTACGACCGCAGAATCGGTACGATCTCGCGCTGCAGCTCTCCACCGGTGACATGCACGGCGCCGTTCCCATCAATGTAGACATCAATCTCACTGCGGACCCCGAACTCGCCCGGCAGGTAAATCCCCGGTTCAATGGAGAAGCAGGTCCGTCGCATCAACAGCCGGTCCTCGCGGGTTTCCAAATTGTCGATGTGGGCTCCGTTGCCGTGCACCTCCTGGCCAATGTTATGGCCGGTGCGGTGCGTGAAGTACTGGCCGTACCCAGCCTTCTCGATGACTTCTCTAACGGCGTCATCGACCGTCCCACCAGAGAGTTCGCGACCGGCGGCGAATGCTTCCTGCACGCAGGCGATCCCGGCATCACGGGCTGCGGCCACGACCTGGAACACCTGGGTGTACTTCTCCGGGACCGACGTTCCGACGAACCCAGTGCGGGTCAGGTCGCTGTAGACAGCGCGCGGCTGGTTGAGCTTGGCCCACAGGTCGACCAGCACGAAGTCGTCCTTCACGATTCGGGTGTCGTCCCCGTGTCCGGTCTCATAGTGCGGCATCGCGCTGTGCGGACCGCGAGCCACAATCGGCGGCGAGTAAGTGGTCAGGCCATGCTTGTGGAAGTGGTCCATGATCGCCTGCTGCACGGCGACCTCCTCCACCCCGCCGGTCCGCTCGATCTCATTCGCGATGAACTTCCACGCCACACCGTACGCCTCATCCGTGACCTTCGCAGCTGCGAAGTGCATCGCCTCCTGCTCATCGTCCCAGGCCGACTCGAACAGTTGGATCAGGTTGCCGGAGGAGACAACGGTGGCCCCGAAGCTGCGGACGAGTTCGATGGTCCCGGCGTCGACCTTGGAGATGTAGGGGTTGCCGTTCCCCGGAGAGTATTCCATCGCCACCGGGGACTGGCCAAAGACGACCGCGCGGATGGCGGCCTCGAACTCCTGCCACTTGAGATAGACCACTTTCTCACCCGGCAAGTGGTCCAGGGCCGAGTCCTCAATCCGGTGAACGATCTTGACCGGCGTTCCCTCCGCCGGAATCCAGTACAGGAACCGCCGCGAGGTCAGCGGCTGTTCCCCCATGTCCAGGATGCGGCGGGCGAGGACATTCGACCCCCGGAATTCATAGAGCAGCCAGCCCGCGAACTGGTACAGACGCAGGGCGGTTTGGACGGCGGAGAGGTTGAACATGGGTGGGGCCAATCACAATCAAAGGGAATCTTGGCAAGAGCGATCACGGTGACGACTATGAATCCGACCACGCCGGGAATCAAGGATCAGCCCAGTCAAGAACCGTTCGAGAGTTGAGTGTCGTCTTTCGCTCCGCGAAAGAACGTCGATTCGCGGAGCGAAAGGCGACCATGGTCACTGGTCACTGCGTGTGCAACGATCCTCGTGTGTGCGTCAGAAAAGTAGGCAGTGGCAAACAAAGCACTGAGGCGGCAGCGCGATTTGATGCGAGCACTCGGTGCATACGGCTGGCAGAGTC
>JAYTWO010000612.1:0-18061 GCA_043743415.1 Planctomycetota bacterium | reverse complement strand
CGAGCGACGTTCGCGCGTCGCGAGCGAGTGACATGGGCCGGGGGCGACTGGCTGCCCATGTGGACTCGTTCGGGCGGGTCAGACACAGCGGGGACGGGCAAATGTGCCCGTCCTACGGGGCGCTGGCCCGCCCGCCAAGCCACCGCGAAAAGCCTCTCCCCAGCCGCATGAAATTTGCGCAGCGTGAACACAAATCGCGGATTCGTCGTACAGATCACAAAGGCTGACTGTTTTACATGGGGTTACGGCCCGGGGGCTGCGCTGTACGACTCACGTCCAAAGCCCGGTCGGAGGGGGCGAATTGACTGGCCCATTCCCCTCGGTCCCCCGCTCCCGCTGGGGACCGCATCTCCCCGAAGCTCCGCTTCGCCGCGTGCCCAACGACGCTGCTGGCCGAGGTTCAGCCATGCTGTGTCGCAGGGGGTCTTCTGGCAGCTCGAACTGAGGTCAAGTTGAGCCGTTGGGTTGAACGGTGATGGGCTGGCGTGGCGAAGCAGAGCTTCGTGGATAGGCGTTCCCAAGCAGGGCTTGGGAATGAGGGCTTCCACTGCCCACTCCTCGATATGGATATACCCCAACGGGGTTCCGTCCCGTAGCCCAGGATTGGCGACGAAGGAGCCTACCCTGGGTCTTGTCGACGCACAGACTTCTTCAACCCCAACGGGGGTTGCGTCCCCGCTACGTCTGGAAACCAGAGAATTGCCTCGCAACCAGACGCAACCCCGTTGGGGTTGAGTCTCCGGTGAGTGAACCCTGACCCAGGGTAGCCGCTGCGCGGGCAACCCTGGGCTATGGGGCGATACCCCGTTGGGGAAAAGCAGAATGCCCCACCAGTGTCACGCTCACTTGCATCGCCAGTCATCTCCCGGCATGTTACGGGCTTCTCACTCCCACAATCCCTCCCACCGAACCCCCGCCTCATGGCCAAAGAACTGAACTTCAAGCAAGAACTCACCGCGTGCTTCGGGCAGCCGGTCGCCGAGAACCCGACGCAGGTCATGATGGAGGCGGCCTACCGGCATCATGGCCTCGACTGGCGATACCTCACGATCGAGGTGGCCCCGAACGACCTGCGCGAGGCGGTGCAGGGAGCCCGCGTGATGGGGTTTCGGGGGTTCAACTGCACGATCCCGCATAAGGTGGCGGTGATCCAGCACCTCGACGGGCTGGGGGAATCGGCCTCGTTGATGGGGGCGGTGAACTGCGTGGTGCGGCGGGGGAACAAGCTGATCGGCGAGAACACCGACGGCAAGGGGTTCGTGAAGTCGCTGCGAGAACTCGTCGACCCGACGGGGAAGCATGTGGTGATGTTCGGAGCAGGGGGAGCCGCTCGGGCCATTGGAGTCGAGGTGGCCTTGGCCGGGGCGGCAAAGATCACTCTGGTCAATCGCTCGACCCGACGGGGCGAGGAGTTGGCCCAGCTGCTGGCCGACCGGGTGCATGTGGACGTGAACTTTGTGGCTTGGGACCGGACCTATCAGGTTCCGGAGGGAACCGACATCGTGATCAACGCGACCTCGATCGGGCTGTACCCGGACATCGACGCGCGGCTCAATTTCGATGTAAGCACACTGCGAGCCGGGATGGTGGTGGCCGATGTGATCCCGAATCCGCCGAAGACGCACCTGGTGCGGGACGCCCTGGCCTGCCAGTGCCTGGTCATCGACGGGCTGGGGATGCTCGTCAACCAAGGGATTATCGGGGTTGAATACTGGACCGAGGCCACGACCGGGAAACGGATCAGCCCCGACGCCGGGGTGATGCGGGGATCGCTCGAGCAGGTATTCGGAGCGTGATCGGAGAGAAATCCCAAGTGTTTCTCAAAACACCGTTTAGCCGCGACGCGAAGGCTTTGCACAGCGGAGCGCTGCTTTCGAAGTTCGTGCTTCGAATTTGGAATTTCGAATGATCCACTCCCAGTCATTCTCCGTTCTAAAAAGGTCGGGCAAATCGGGCGGCCTGGGGCTGTCGCGTCTCGCCTCATCACTCCTCACTGCGTAAGATGCGCCATGATGAAGTTCTGAATCCGTGTGGTGGCCGATGTGGCGAGGGCATGCTGCGTCTGGCTGGGAGATTCCGCAATGCCGTACTTCAGCCGGCTGACCGAAATAGTGACCTGCAATCTGACGGCCCTCCTCGACGGGGCTGTGGATCGCGACGCCACACTCGAAGAGATCATCCTGGAAATGCAGGAAGGAATCTCCGGAGCCCAGCGCAGCGTCCGCACCGCCCACAACAACGTCGCCAAGGTCGAGTGCGAGATCTCGGAGCAGTTGATCCAGACCGGCGAATGGATGAGTAAGGCCCGGCAGGCTCTGGAAAACGACCGGGAAGACCTCGCTCGGCAGGCCCTCTCGCGGAAGAAGGAAGTCGAGAACCTGATTGCGGGACTGGAGCAACAGCTGCACGCCACCGTCTCGACGCGAGACCACCTGAAGACGACGCTGCACGCGCTGGAGGCCCGTCTGTCCGATGCCCAGCGTCGCCGCACCTCAGTTCCCGCCGACTCTCCCGCCCAGCCGTACGACGAAGAGCCGATCCACATCGCCTATGAGGACGGGGTGGAAGAGGAGTTGGACGCTTTGCGTCGGGAGCTGCGCGGGGTGTAGGGGAATTTGTGAGCGGCTCCTCGCTAGTCGCTAGCTCCCCTCACCGCGTATCGTCCAGAAACCCACGTCCAGGTAGGACAACGGTTAGAAGAACTGGAGGCTAGCACCGGGCCGCTCACAGAATCAGCCAGTACTTGTGTCAGATTCAGAATAATCCGTCCCCTCGGCGCATCTCGCATGAAGGTGGTGTCTCTTACGAGTGCATGTCCCCCTCCCTTCGGAGACTTCAGCGTGTGTCGATCCAGCGTCTCTTGGTTGTTGTTGATCTGCCTGTGTGTGCTGTGGTCTGGGATGGGGGTCTCCGCGCAAGCGGCTGAGATGCCCAACGTGGTGATCTTCTATGCCGATGACCTCGGCTGGGGAGAACTCGGGTGCCAGGGGAACCCGCAGATCCCCACCCCGAACATCGACTCCATCGCCCAGAACGGTGTGCGATTTACACAGGGATACGTCGCCGCCACCTATTGCAGCCCCTCGCGAGCCGGGCTAATGACGGGCAAGTACCCGACCCGGTTCGGGCATGAGTACAACTCTGTGGCCAGCCCGAAGACGGGGCTGAGCCTGAAGGAGACCACCATCGCCGATCGTCTCAAAGGCCAGGGGTATGCCACGGTCTGCATCGGCAAGTGGCACCTCGGGGCCGGGATGAACCACCGCCCGGCGAAACGCGGCTTCGAGCAGTTCTATGGGACGCTCGGCAACACCCCGTTCTTCCACCCGACGCAATTCGTCGACTCGCGTGTCTCGCCAGAGGTGCAGCCAGTCGCCGATGACAACTTCTACACGACCGATGCCTATGCAGACCGGGCGGTCGAATGGCTGGAAGAGAACAAATCGAAGCCGAAGTTTCTGTACCTGCCGTTCAATGCTCAGCACGCCCCGCTGGAGGCCCCCGCGAAGTACCTCGACCGGTTCCCGAACATCACCGCCCCCAAGCGCAAGCTGTTCGCAGCCATGCTATCGGGGATGGACGATGCCATTGGGCGCGTGCTGGGGAAGGTCCGCGACCTTGGCCAAGAGGAGAACACGCTGGTGTTCTTCATCGCCGACAACGGGGGACCGACGCAGAGTACGACCTCGCAGAATGGCGGCCTGCGGGGCTTCAAGGCGACCACCTTCGAAGGCGGCCCGCGCGTCCCGTTCCTCGCCCAGTGGAAGGGCCAGATCCCGGCGGGCACTGTCTATGACCACCCCGTCATCAACCTCGATGTCCTCCCCACCGCGCTGACAGCTGCGGGAGGTACGGTCGATCCGGGGTGGAAGCTGGATGGCGTCGACCTGTTGCCGTACGTGACCGGGGCGAACCAGGCCCGCCCGCACGAGACGCAGTTCTGGCGGTTCTCCCCGCAGTGGGCGGTGCGTCATGGGGACATGAAGCTGGTCGTGGCCAACGGCGGCTCGGGGAAGCCGGAGCTGTATGACCTGGCCGCGGATCGGGCGGAGTCGAACGACCTGGCTGCCGCCCAGCCCGAGACGGTGAAGAAGTTGCAGACGTTGTACGATGGCTGGAACGCGGAGCAGGTCGCAGCCACAACCCCAACAGAGAAGCCGAACCGCAACAAGCCCAACAACCCCGCCAAAAGGAAAAAGCAGACGGCAGCGGCGGAGTAGGCTGAACCGAATGGTCTGTGCAGCGGAAGTCGAGTCGCCAAGCGACAGCACCGACGGGGGTGGTTAATCCTTCAGGTTCACCGAATCGGTACATCGCGTCGCGGGACCGACTCGACTTCGGGCGAGTTTTGACCGCTTCGGGATCGGGGAGCTTTTCTTTCGTCAAAAAGCGGGTACAGTCATTGACATTCTTCCGCCCGGATTCTCGGGCGACATCCGTGGGTCCGTTGTGTTCGAGAGAGTTGCCCGTCATGAAAGATCTGCTCAATTCGGGAGATTTGGAGGCCCTGGACGAACTGACCTGGAGCGTGCTCTGGTCCTTCGTTCGCGTTGACTACTGGTGGTTTTTCGTGGGCCTGTTCGGCCTGCTGGCGGTGCTGTTCGGCATCAACTACTTCACACGCACCGGGTCGATCGCCCGCGCGACGACCAAGGAAGCGGTCCGGCAGCCGATCTTCCTGCTGCTGTTGGCCGTGGGCAGCGTGATGATGGCTGCCAATTGCTATATCCCCTTTTTCTCACTGGGGGACGACACAAAGATGTACCTAGATTGCGGGTTGGCCACGATTTTGATTTCCGCACTGCTGGTGGCGATCTGGACCGCCAGCTTGAGCGTGGCCGAAGAAATCGAAGGCAAGACGGCGATGACCCTGCTGTCGAAACCCATCACCCGCCGCGAGTTCATCATGGGCAAGTACCTGGGGATTGCCCAGACCACGCTGTGGATGATTCTGTACTTCGGGACACTGCTGGTGTGTCTGATCTTCTTCCTGAAGACGGGGATTGACGCCAAGGAAGCCTCGGCAACGATGACCGATGTGGAAAAGTTGTCGACGGCACTGCGGGTTCTGCCGGGTCTGGCCCTGGTGTTCATGGAAGTGGCGGTGATGACCTCGATCAGCGTGGCGATCTCGACGCGGTTGCCGATGCTGGTGAACGTGACGAGCTGTTTGGCGATCTTCGTGATCGGCCACCTGACCCCGGTGCTGGTGCAGTCGGCCTTGGAGGATGTGCCGTTCGTGAAGTTCGTGGCCCAGTTGCTGGCGACGATTTTGCCAACGCTCGACAACTACAATATGTCGGCGGCCATTGCGATGGACCGGACGATTCCGCCGGACTACGTCGGATACAACGCCCTGTACAGCCTGTGCTATGTCTCGGCGATTATCCTGCTTGCATTCATCCTGTTCGAGGATCGCGACCTCGCGTAGGATTGTTCTGACGGTCGACAGAGAGTCGCAGGGGCGGTTTTTCGCCGCCCTATGGTTCGGCTTGCGCCCGAGGGCTCCGACTTTGTCGCCTTTTTCTCCGAAAAAAGGACGCCCGTTGCGGAGCAAAAGGCGACACTCGTGGATGCCGCGATTCTCAGTCGCGGCCTCTCGGTGCCTTGGATGAGGTCGCGCGATGGCCACAGAACACTCCTTTCTTCACCGGCTTCCCGCTCGACGGATGTGGTTTCAGAGTGGCGGGTTACTGCTCACCGTCTGGTCTGTGTTGGCCGCCCTGGCCCTGACCACCAGCTTGGGCATCCTGTTCCTCGTTCTCGACCTACTGATGTATCAGGGGCGAATTGAGGTTGCTCTGGTCGACTCTGGCCAGTTGATCCCTTTCGCGACCAGCATCGTCAATAAAAAAGGGATCGCCGAGGACACCGGGATTCGTGCCACACTGTGGCGGCATCGCGACTGTCCGGTCGTCACACTGGTGCGGACTCCGCTCAGCCGGATGATCCCGCTGCGTACCAATCGAGGATCCCTGGCGACTTATGTGGTGGTGCTGATTCTCGTGATTGTCCTGCGGGCCTGGAGCCTCAACCGCATGCGGTTTCGGGCATCCGGTCTGGCCCAGGAGATCACCACTTCACTCCGCTCCCAGATTCACCGGCAGATTCTACGCCTGGGGCCGGGAGACCTCGACCAGCGAGACTACGGGTCGGCCCAGAAGCTGTTCGTACAGTCGGTCGAGTCGATCGCGTCGGCCCTCACGGCCCTGCTCTCCATTGGGGTGTATCAGGTCGCAGGGATGGTCCTGGTCCTGGCGCTGATGCTGGCGATTGACTGGTCGATCACGCTGCAAGCCCTGCTGCCACTGGTCGCGGGTTTCTATTTCATCCGCTGGGAGTGGAGTCAGGGAGTCGAGATGCAGCAGTTGGCCGAAGCCCATGCGGCATCCGATCTGCGGATCCTGTCCGAAGGGCTGCGGAAGAGTCGCATCGTGCGGGGCTTCGGGATGGAGGGGTTTGAGCAGGAGCGGTTCCGCAAGCACCTCGATCGCTATTCCGGCACAGCCCGCGACGGGGCGCTCGCGTGGGGAGGGAGCCTGTGGGCGGCGCGGGTCATTGGAGCCTTGCTGCTGGCGGTCGTTGTGTTTCTGATCGGGTCGCGAGTCCTCGGAACCGGAAAGGCTCTCGACCTGCCTGCCGCGTTGACGGTCCTCACCGGATTTGCCGCCATCACTCCGCTGCTCAACGGCATCATGGGTTGGGGGCCGCTCCGCCGGACCATCGAGATCGAGGGGGAAAACGTCCACCGCTTCCTGTCGATCCTGCCCGAGGTCGGTCAAGCGGTCGGGGCCAAGTTCATCGACCCGGTGGCCCAGTCAATTCAGTTCGAGGGGGTCTCCTATCGTCGCGGTGAACAGACCCTGCTGAAGGACTTCGAACTCCGCCTCCCCGCCGGATCGGTCACGGCACTGGTCTCACTCGATCCCCTCGAAGCCCGCGCTGCCGCCGCCCTGCTGCCCCGCTTTCTGGAACCTCAAACCGGTCGAGTCCTGTTCGATGGCGAGGACATTGCCTGGGGCACGCTCGAATCGATTCGGGCCGAGGCGATCTACGTCGGCGGCGACGACCCCTGCTTCACCGGCACGGTCATCGAGAACATCCGCTGTGGCGATTCGCGATACGATTCGACAAGCGTGATGGAGGCTGCGAAGCTCGTCCACGCCCACCAGTTCATTCAGCGTCTCTCCTCCGGTTACGAAACACAACTGGGCGAGCACGGCGAGCAGCTCACCGCCGGGCAGACGTTCCTGCTGGGGCTGGCGCGGGCGGTGATCCGCAATCCGGCGGTCCTCATTATTGATGAGCCAACCGAGCCGTTGGACCAGTCGACGAAGGACTACCTCGACGACACCTATCAGCGAATCATCGCCCAGCGTACGGTCTTGTTTGTGCCCACGCGATTGTCGACCGTGCGTCGTTGCGACCGAGTCGTCGTGATCGATGGCGGCAAAGTCGAGGCCGTGGGACCGCAGGCGGAACTGGTCAAGGCGTGCGACCTCTACCGGCACTGGGAATACGTGACGTTCAACGCATTTCGCCACAACGGCGAGAAGGGATAGCTGCGATGCGAACTCGAACGATTTTCGCCGGGTGTCTGACGTGTCTGACGTGTCTGATCGCAGCTTCCGCGGTGTCGGCACAGATCATCAAGTTTCAACCGAAGAAGCCCGCGAACGCAGCCCCGGCCGCTCCGTTGCCTCGGCCCGCACCCCACCTGCCGACTGCTCCGTCCGGGAAACCCGAGGGGGCTGCTCTCCAGACGATCGTCGAGGTCGACATCCTGTCCCTCGATCCTCAGGGCGACCCTAGCTCACAGAAATGGGGCCAGGTCTTCGAGGATTTGGGGCTCTCGGTCCGCATTCGCAGCGGACGCGAGGCCAAGGCGGGCGTGACCGAGAAGGTGCGCGGCTCGCTGCGCTACGTCACAGCCTCGGGGATATTGAGTCGCGATGGAGAACTCTCCTTTGGCAAGGTCGCGTTTCGACTCAGTGAGGCCGAACGGGTCCAGGAGTGGCTTGACGAACTCAAGACCTACGGAGCCCAAGGCACACCCGAAGGGAAGCCGCTGTGGGGACTGAGTCGGGCTCAGTTCGCCATCGTCAACGAGCAGATGACGAAATTGCTGACGGTGAAGACGCCGGGCCAATCGCTCCCGACGTTGGTTCAGGCTCTGCAAAACGATGCTCAACTCCCCATCCATTTGCACACCGCGACCGCCGGATGGCTGAAGGATGCCGCTCATGATCGGCCCATCACCACCGACGTGACCGGCTTCAGTACGGGCACGGGGCTAGCCATCGCGCTCAATGAGATCGGCACCGGCCTGCGTCCCGTCCGCACTCCGGCGGGACAGATCGAATATGAGATTCTCCCCCTGGACCAATTGAAAGACCCGTGGCCCCTCGGCTGGGAACCGAAAGCCGAGACCCCTCGCAACCTGATTACGCCCGAACTGTTTCAGATGGGCGTTGTGGGGTTCGACCAGTCACCTCTGAGCGAGGTACTCGCTGCGATCCAGACCGAATCGAAGACTCCCATCGTAATCGACACGCGGCGGAGCCTCGCCAAGAAGATCGATGTGACGCGGATCATGGTCAGCTCTCCCACCAAGAAGACCGCGTGGGCTCTCGTCGTCAGCCAATGCGTTCGGCAAGCGGGGCTGTACAACAGCTATCGCCAGGACGAAGCCGGTCGGGGATTTGTGTTGGTGGCTCCGTTTGAACCGAAGTTGATCCCGCCGGAGTGACGAGTGACGTGAGTGAATACCGGGAAAGCCTCCCGGTTGCAACCGGGGTGCTTTGCTCAAACTTCAAGTCGTGCAACACTCCAGATGTGAATCCATGTCAACCTTTTCAACCCTCGCCGCGCCGACGAAGAATTCCGCTACGGAGCGGAGCATCCTCGTCCCGCTGGCGTTTTGGATGTGCCTGCTCAGCAGTGCGGCCTTATTCGCCTCGGTCGCGCTCGCCCCACGCCTGGTCGAGTGGCACGAACTCCACCTCGCCACTCTCGCCCGGCAGCAGCAACTCGTCGAACTGGAGCAGCACATCCAGCACCTGGAAAAGGTGGTGCATGCACTGGAGTACGACCCGCACTTCCAATCCGAAGTGACCCGTCGCGAGATCGGCGGCCCGGTGGAGGGGGAGTTGATCCCGATCGAGAAGTCGCTGACGGTCGATGTCTCCCTGCCCGCTGTCGAGGGACCGAACGTGCCGCTCGTGGTGCCGTGGTACATCCCGATCTTGAGGACGCTGTCGGTCCCCTCCGACTGGCGACGCCGCGTGCTGTGGGCCTCCGCCGGGCTGTGCTTGTTGGCGTTTGTGGCCTTGCGGGAACGCGAGGTTTCATCGAATCGCGGTTAAGCTGCGCGCACTCACTCTTCCTCAATCTGAGGTGTCGGACCCTGGCTCCGCATGGGCATTATCGGGGCCTTCGTCCCAGTATTCGGACTCCTCTATGAATCCATACTTCTCCGCGATTTTCGCATCCGTGGTGACCAGTTGAGCATAATCATCACCCACAGATCCGTTGTCTTCGAGTACGATTCCGTCCTGCTTCATCTGTTCAAAATAAATCATCGTCTCTCGATATTTGGCGATCATGTCATCCATCGACTTCGCTTCAGATGTCAGCCACTTGTTACGCCAAGTCGTGACATAGCGTTTGCGAGCCTCTTTCCAAAGCTCTTGGTACTTCGCAGCCACATAGGGATTCAGGGAATTGGCAAAATCGCCTGGAAGGTCGAGGATCTTGATCAGTTCCAGCACATCGGCGAGATCCTTGAGCCGCCCCGGACTCGTCATCCCGGAGGCCAGCTTGAGTTCCACAAGGGTGGGAAGATTGATGTAGCTGATCCCGTCCGAAACGAAGCTCACTTTGTCTGGTTCTGGGAATGAGACTGGCTTCTGCTTTCCATCGCCTGGAAATTCGCCGGATGTCAAGAATTCAATTCGCACGCCCAGCTGAGTGTCTCGCAGATGTTTACTATTGGCACGCGGCGGTAAGTAGCCCAGTCCATCGAGTTTCTTGTGAATCGTTTTCAGGCTGTCCTTGGTCACCAGGATGTCAACATCCTCCGTGAATCGACGCAGGCCATGATAGAAGAGAGCCATTCCTCCCACAACGGCATAGGGGATGCCAAGCTCAGTAAGACGACCCGCGATGCCATGCAAAGCATTGAAGACCGAACTCTTCTCATCGAAATGTCGGCTGCCTTCACTCAAAGCCCACCTCGGGTCACGATTCAGGAGTTCTTCATAGGTTGCCATTCCAATGGCAGACCCCCCCGTCGGATTGACTGGTAGAGGCTCTGATGGATTGCGAATCGAGATCAATGACCCATTGGCTTCGGTCAAAAGTTTGTCCATGGAGTTGCCTCTTGCTGCATAGACACGCCAGTGGCGTTTTGATTCGATCATTCTAAGTGAGGACCGATGGGCTGCATAGATGGATCATGAATCGCCAGGAACCTAGTTCATCCCTTTGGGACTCCGTTCCGGATTGCTAGGATCATCTCTCGCGGAACAGATGTTGACTCTGCGTTCGCATCCCCGATCTCCTTCCCCCTCACAACTCCGTCAGGCCACTCCCACCACCCATGACACACTGGACACGCAGAATTCCGTTTCAAGTCGACGTGGCTGGCGTGATCCAGATCATGGGGAAGTCGCTGTATGCCCGTGGCGATGCTCCGATTCGCGAGCTGATTCAGAACGCCCACGATGCGATCATGCGGCGGCGGCAGCGGGATCTCGACTACAAGGGGCGGATCGACATTCGGCTCAACGAAGACGCCGGGACGCTGACCGTTACTGACGACGGGATCGGTCTCAGTGCGGAGGAAGCGGAGCGTTATCTTGGCACGCTCGGCATTGGCGTCACGGGGCTGCTCAAGGGGCACCACCCGGCCTCCTCCGAGATCGACCACGGCGAGACCGGTGAGGGACTCATCGGCCAGTTCGGCATCGGGCTGTTCAGTGCCTTCCTGCTGGCCGACCGCATCATCGTCGACAGCCGCCGTGCCGATTGCCCGACAGGCGTTCGCTGGTCGGCGGGGGAAGGCACCGACATCGAGTTGTCGGAGATCGAGCGAGCCGAGACCGGCACCACCGTCACACTGCAACTCAAGCCGCAGTACCGCAACTGGGCTGTGCAGACCGGCCTCGTGGAGGAATCGGTCCGCGAATACGCCGACTTCCTGCCGGTGCCGGTGTTCGTCAACGACGGCCCCGCTCGCGTGAACGTCATCAACGTCGCCTGGTTCGATCCGACTCCCGACCGCGAGGCGATCGAACTCGAACTGCAAGGCTACTTCCACGAGACCCCGCTGGATGTGATCCCGATTCGCGGCGAGCTCGAGGTCGGAGCCGTCGGGGCCTTGTACGTCACTCCGCAGCGCGTGCCGGGGTTCGCGGGCGACCCGGTCGTGACCACCACGATCCGCCGCATGGTGATCTCGCGGCAGACGCGCGATCTGCTCCCGGCGTGGGCCCACTTCCTGCGCGGAGTCCTCGAAGTCCCGAACTGCGAACCCACCGCCAGCCGCGAAGACCTCGTCCGCAACTTCGCCTTCGAATCGGTCCGGGCGCACTTGGAGGAGCGGCTCTACGAACACTTCGAACAGCTCGCTCGCCGCGACCCGGCAGCCATGCAGTCGATCCTCGCCTGGCACCGCTACACCTGGGCGGGGGCCGCGCTGCATGACCGGCGGCTGAGGGAACTGTTGCGGTTCTGCTATCGGTTCCAGACTTCGCAAGGGCCGCTGACATTCGATGAGCTGTTGCCGAAGTGCGCCGCCGACCCGCTCTTCGAGACCGAGGCCCAGATCGTCGTGTGGTACAACATGGACCGGCGGCAGGAACGCTGGATGAGCTCGCTCTTCGCGGGCAGCGAGTTCCCCTGCGTCCATACGATCCGCAGCTTCGAGGAGTCACTCCTCGGGGCGATGCTGAGCGACGAGTCCGACTCCGGAAAGCGGGTGGCGCTGCGAACCGCCAGCCCCGGCTCGCACGGGTTCGCGGAACTGATCCTCGGCATTCGCGACATGGTCGACGCCCCGCCCGAGTGGCAGCAGTTCCTCGGCCAGAGCGATGCCAAGGTGATGGTCGCCTCGTTTCGAACCGATCAACCGGTGATGGCGTTTCTCAACGAGAAGCACGACCTGCAGGCCACGTTTGAAGACCTCCGCAAGACCGGCGTCGTTCCCAGCGGGTTCCAGCGGCTGATCGACAACCACTTCGACTCCACCGACACTGGGCGGCATGAAATCCTGCTCAACCGCGAACACCGGCTGGTGGGTCGGGCTCTGTCACAGAAGACGGGCGTCCCCCTGGCCAGTGTGTTGCGACTGCTCGTGGTGAATGCTCTCAACAATGCCGGAGCGGCTGTGAAGCGCGAGTCGCAGAAGGAGCTGATGGAGGATCTCGACTGGATCGCCGAGGCTCTCTGGGGGAGGAACTGATCGTGGGATAGGCTTCCAGCCTGTCGTCCTCTGGTTCAGAACCGCGACAGTGGCTAACGGGATCCAGAGTTTTGAACGCTAATCTCCACTGATAACCACTAATCCAGAGGGCATCCTGGTTCGGATTAGTGTTGATTAGTGAAGATTAGTGTTCCAACCTCTTCTGTGAGCATCATTTCTGAAATCGCTCTCGTGTTCGTTCCTCCTTCTATGTTCGAATGACAGGCTGGAAGCCTATCCCACGTGACACATCCATGACCAAACTCAGCGTCAACGTCAACAAGATCGCCACTCTGCGGAACACCCGGAACATCGGGATTCCAAGTCCATTGCGGGCTGCGCGATTGTGCCTGGAAGCCGGGGCGCACGGGATCACGGTCCACCCGCGTCCCGACCAGCGGCACATCCGGCCCGCCGATGTGGATGAGATCGCCGAATTGCTGCGCGACTACCCGCAGGCCGAGTACAACATCGAAGGGAACCCGTTCTTCGATGAGTTCCTTCGCCACTGCGAACGCACCCGGCCCGCGCAGGCCACGCTGGTCCCCGACTCGCTGGAGCAGTCGACCAGCGACCACGGTTGGAACCTGGAAGCCGACGGAGACCGGCTCCGACCATTGATCGCCCAACTGAAAAGCTACGGCTGTCGCGTGAGCCTGTTCCTCGACCCGCACCCGGAACACGTCCC
The DNA here is from genome assembly GCA_043743415.1 of Planctomycetota bacterium. Classification (GTDB taxonomy): domain Bacteria; phylum Planctomycetota; class Planctomycetia; order Planctomycetales; family Planctomycetaceae; genus TH-plancto1. The sequence continues at coordinate 4,910 of JAYTWO010000612.1, read as the reverse complement.
GCTGGCCCGCGCCCTCGGTGCCGACCGCATCGAACTCTACACCGCCCCCTTCGCCGATGCCTTCGACCACGGCCCGCTCGGTCTTACCCTCGACTGCTACCTGCAAACCGCGACAGCTGCGGGCTTGGCGGGCTTGGGAGTCAATGCGGGTCACGACCTGAGCCTCGACAACCTACCGGTCCTCGTGCGGCATGTGCCGCATTTAGCAGAAGTCTCCATCGGCCACGCCCTGATTGCAGAGGGCCTGGAGTTCGGGCTGCCGGAGACGGTACGAAGATATCTGCGTGTGTTGGAGTGGCGTTCGTCGTAAATGAACAAACGCCATCAACATGTCGTCGCCCACCATTCACGCCCGTTTCGCGACGTCGCGAAGTCCGAAGCGGATCTCTCCCGCGTCACTACGCCGAGTCGCATCTCGACAGCGAGCGGCCGGACGTAAGTCCGCTGTGCTGGGTGGGCGTGAACACAGGCAAACCACGATTCGGACGGGGTACGTCACTCGGGCACGTGGGACTTACCGGCCAACGCTCGCTGCGTTTTGGCCCCTCACGCAGCGGAACTTGGGGGAGATGCAGTCCCCGCAGCTGACTCGGAGGCCGGTGGGGGTGACTTTTGATCTTGGCTCCGCTAACTGTATGCGAGCCGGTATTGTGCGGGGATGATCCAACGCGAGACGTATTTCCCCCGATCGCTCGCTTCCAACCAAGGTTCTCATCATGCAGACTCGACGTTTCTGGCTGGCCTCACTGGTGCTGTGTGGAGTCTACGGATGTGGTGTGGAGAAGCCCGCATCGAAGCCAGTCATGGGGCCGGGTGCGGCGGCTTCGAGTGAAGCACCGCCATCCTCCAGTCCAGATCCGGAGGCCGCCCTCGCACCCCCCAAAGCCTCGCGCGGAACCATCGGCGTGTCGCTGCTGACCTTCGAGAACCCGTTCTTCAAGGTGATCGCCGACCATATCGAGAGCGAAGGCCAGAAGCACGGCTACGACTCCATCTTGCTCAGTGCGGATGAAGACCCGGCCAGGCAATCCAACCAGATCAAGGACTTTATCGTCCGCAAGGTGGCTGCGATTGTCATCAGCCCCTGCGAATCCCGGTCGATCGTGCCGGTCATTCAAGAGGCCAACGCGGCGGGGATCCCGGTCTTCACCGTCGACATTCCCTGTCGTGAGCCGGGTGTCACGATTGTCAGTCAGATCGCGACGGACAATCTCGGCGGTGGTCGCGAGGCTGGGAAAGCCGTGATCGAGGCTCTCGGCGAGGCGGGCGGACCGGTGGCGATCCTCCACTACAAACAGGCCGAATCGTGTCGCCTCCGCGTGCAGGGATTCCGCGAAGTCATCGACGCCCATAACGCCGTGGCCGAGGAGAAGATCCCCATCGTCGGCGAATACGAAGGGGGAGCTGCCAAGGACAGCAGCTCCGTGGCCATGAAGGACATTCTGCAATCCAACGACGGGCTGAAAGCAGTGTTCGCGATCAACGACCCGTCTGCCCTCGGAGCCCGTGCCGCCCTGGAACAAGCGGGCCAGGCCGACTCGGTCATCATCGTCGGCTTCGACGGACAGCCGGAAGGGAAGCAGGCCATCAAGGACGGCAAGATCTACGCCGACCCGATCCAGTTCCCCGACCGCATGGGCGTCGAAGTCGTCAAAGCCATCGTGGCCCACTCGAAGGGTCAGGATGTCCCCGCCGAGAATCTGATCCCGACCCAGCTCTACAAGAAGGTCGACGCGGATCAGGATGCGAGTCTGAAGTAACGACTGCCGCCAACGCGAGACATGTGGGTTCGTCCTCCCTGGGTGCATCCTCAATCCCGAGTCATCGCATAGACGGTGTACTACAACCGCCGGAACACCACCGGCATCCAGAGTTCCGCCTCGCGAAATCCAAAGCGTCGATAGAGCTGGGTCGCGGGCTCGTTGCGGCGGTCCACGATGACCGAAATCCGCACGACGCCCGCCTCTTTGGCCCACTTCAGAAACTGACCAAACAGCCGCGTCCCCCAGCCTCGTCGTCGCTGTCCATCGATCACGCCGACATACGTGATCTCCGCTGTTTCGCCGCGCTGATGAGCGACCAGCAACCCCACCGGTCCCGCGGGCGACTGGGCTACCCAGGTGCGAGTCTCGCCGTCCTCCAGCCAGCCCTGGATCATCTGCCGGGGACTGCGCAGCGGCAGGGCCTCCGGGATGTCGAGCGACTCCACGAATGTGCGCTGCACTAGAGTCACCAACTCGTCCGAACTCGGGTCGAGTGGGATCGACACCATCAACTCATCATCGGAAATCATCCACGGAACACTGTCGCACACAAACGAACCGATCTCGGTCGTGATCGGATATCCCAGACCGGCGAGAATCTCGCGGTCCTCCGTGGTCCCGTCACACGCCACTTGAATCGCCGCCGGATTCTGGGCCAGGGCCCACCCCAGCGCGACATGCCAGATCGCCCGCCGCTCGGTCGCCTCCAGCGGCCTCTGGGTCAAGATCGGCCCGATCATCGCGATCCGCTCCCGATCCACCCCCGCCCCCAAACACGCCACCCCGCCCCCCCGCCGGTCCAAAATCACCACCTCCTCCGGCCGCCCCCCAGCCAGCGAGCGCGAGTCCCCACCCGAGACCAGAATCTCCAACACGGGGTTGAGGGCGGGCTGCTCACGGAGTGAGGCACAGGTGCAGATACGAATGGCGGGGGGCGTGGTCATGGGGGGATTTCCATCGTTCTGCGGACGTGATCCAGTTCTTTTAGCAAGGTGGCGACATCCGGCCAACGGGAGTCGGGCGCCTTACTCAATGCTCGCATGACGATACGTGACACCGTGTCGGGCAGTCCGAACTCACCCAATGCGGTCGCTGACTCGGGCGACAGCACTTGCATGATGGTCTCTGGCAGGTCATGTCCCGCACAAGGTGGCCGACCCGCGAGCAAGGCGTACAGCAATCCTCCAAGGCCATACACATCGGTCCGCTCACTGATCGCCCCAAACCCGGGGTTGATCTGCTCGGGGGCCAGGAACCCCGCAGTGCCGCCTCGGGGGGAATCGTCATCCGATCCCCAGCGGGCGAATCCGAAGTCGGCCAGTCGTGCATGACCGTTCGCGTCCAGCAGCACATTGCCCGGCTTCAGGTCGCAGTGCCAGACCCCGGCGGCATGAGCAGCCACCAGTCCGCTGGCCACTTCACAGCCGACCCTCAACACCTCGCTGATTGATCGACGTGCGTGTTGCCACGGTGCGAGGCTCTGGCCCTCGACCCACTCCATGACCAGAAAGACCGCGTGGTGTGACGTGTGCCCCCAGCCAGACACGGACAGCAGGTGAGGATGCGTGAGCCCGCTGAGGATTTCATACTCCCGCAGAAACGAGGCGATGGCCCGTGGGTCGGACCACGATGCTTTCTTCAGGAACTTGACCGCCACAGTCCGTCCGAGTTTGCGATCGGTGGCTCGGAAGACCTTACTGAAGGCTCCCTGCCCGACCATCTCGTGGAGCTTCAGTTCGTCGAGTGAACGAGTCGGCTGTGTCCCCGCCAGCGGATCGCCAGCAGCTCCGTGGCCTGGACCCCCAGGTCCGGGCGGCACGGACGTAGGCGTCCGTGCTACTTCGCCGCGAACCATCATTCTCGCCAGATCGCCATGCCGCCGGTCGGCAGTGACCAGCTCCCGAGTCCGCTGCTGTGATCGTCGAACCGTTCGCTCACTCACCGCTAGCTCTCTGGCGATCCCATCACTCGGTTCCCCTCGCAACTGCCGGATCAGGACCTCCCGGTCGAGTCCCTCGGTAGCCTCGACCAGCCATTCGAGTTCATCGGCCAGCAGGGCAGCCTCCTCAGCAGTAGGGACTTCTCGTGCGATCGCGGTCCAGTCATGGGGTGGGTCGGACTCGCGCAGTACCGAACGCTTCTCGGAGCGATGACGCCGGGCTTGATGGGCCAGTTTGCGGAGTGTGATCGTGGCCAGTAGAGACCACAGGTCTCCCTCGGTTGTCGCGTCAAAGCGCCCCGTACGGGCGGCGACGAAGAAGCTCCGAAACGCCGAGAGGACGATGTCCTCGGGATCGAGTCGTCGTCGGAGAGTGGTCGAAAGTCGGGAACCCGCCAGTGCCGTCAGCCGGGCCAGGTAGCGATCAACAAGTTCTCTCGCCCCGGTCTCGCAACTCACGCTCTCCCGCAGAAGAAGTGCCAAATCCGGCGGCGGCGAGTCGTCGAGCGGTGGCGACACGGCGCGGGCCTTCGAAGGAACTTTGGGAAAGACGACGGAATCTGTGTCCAGACTGGCCCCGCACCGGCATATCCGAGTTGAGGCCGCTCCACATTGAAGGCGGCCCGGACTGGGAGAACGGCAATGGCGATGGTTGTGACAGAACCGTGTTTCGGCTGCAAGTACACCGATTGTGTGGTGGTGTGTCCGTGCGACTGTTTCCACGAAGGAGAGTCGATGCTGTTCATCGACCCGGACCCGTGCATCGACTGCCAGGCGTGCATTCCGGAGTGCCCGGTGCAGGCGATCTACTATGAGGACGATGTGCCTGAACCGTGGCGGGAGTACATCGCTCTCAATCGCGAGATGGCCCCGCAGTACCCGCAGATCACGGAGAAGAGCAGCCCCTCCGGTCCTTCGGCGGGGATGGCTCCGTGAGCGATCAGCGAGCGGCACTTGCGGCGACGCTCCCTTTCTCGCACGATCTCTCGCACGATCTCTCGGGGAGTCTTCAGTCGATCCCCCCATGTCGAGTCCTCGCTGTCAGCCTCGCCAATAGCGGGGGAGAGGAGCAGACACACCGGGGGCCAGCGCTGAAGTGCATGCCCTCAGCCTTAGGAACAGTCCCGAAATAAGTTCCGATTTTCGCCGTAGGACGGACTTCTAGTCCGTCCTGTAAAAGACGGACTGGAAGTCCGTCTTACGTTCTG
>JAYTWO010000611.1:0-10245 GCA_043743415.1 Planctomycetota bacterium | reverse complement strand
GTCAGTCAACTCGTCAGCGAACACCGCCAGGCGGCACCGCTCCGTCTTGAACGCCAGCACCATCGCGATGTCGCTGGCCAAGGCTCGATAGCTACAGCTACACATCACACACACATCCGGTTGCTCGTTCCGCACCAACTCGGACAGATGGTCGCAGTGGGAGATTGTCCGGCGAATGGAAATCCCATATTCGGCAAGGCGTTGCAACGGCAGCAACTCGACGAGCAGTTGAGTGCGATCGATCCAGACTACATTCTTGAGTGTGTCGTACAGGGCCATGAACGTCTTCCTTGATGCCTGATGGTGTTGTCTGTCCGAGGTTCAGCACCTCAATGGGGGCGAACTCTAGGAGGGGGAGTGACAGCTTGTTGTCACACGTGTTCCAACACCCGCGTGATTTCAACATTTTTCGCGATGTTCCTCAGTGAACGGCGAATTCCAGCGTCATTCCGCCGCACTAACCGTGATCCCGATGACAGCGTCGCATGAATGAGTGGGGAAACCGCTCACCACGCAAGTCGCGCGCTGTAGCGAATTGGGAAAATCGCCCGCCCTCTGGCGAGGGGGCAGCTACGTCTCGTTTCCAACCGCGCGAAGTCTAACGGGCCAATTCTTGCTCGGCCGCTTCGGGGCGGATCGTCTCGTAGGCCTGGCAGATCGTCCGGAAGGACTGGATGACCCGACGCCAGACCTGGGGGTCGGGGGTGGGCAATTGACTCAATGCCCAGCGGACGAGTTGTGCAATTTGCATCGGTAGGTCGCCCGCGGAGAGATCGAGTCCCGCGAGGATGCCGATGAGTCGACGCTGGATTTGCATCTGAGTGGCGGGCAGGGCGCGTCCTTCGGCCAGTTGTCTCTCCAGTTGTTCCATCGAATTCAGCGTCGCCTGGTACAGGGCGATGACCATGTCGATCCGTGTCCAGCCATGTTGACGGGAACGGGTATAAGCTTGATGCGCGCTCATGGGGCAAGTCCTGACGCAAGTGATGTCGCCCAGTCGCATGACCATCCGACGATCGTCGTACATCAGGGACTCGGCGAACGAGCGAATTCGTCCGAGTGATTCATCGAAGAGTTCTCTGTCGAGTTGCCAACCGGCTCGCGTGATCGAGGGCAAAAACAAGAAGTCTCTGACACCCGCCGGTTCGACCTCTCAAGACCAATCGTCCGGACTAATCGCGCCGCTCGTTTATCGAGTGGTGTTGGTTGAGAACTGCTGTCCGAGCATGCCGCTCACCGATTGCAATTGGCCGAGCGCCGTTTCCATGGCTTGGAACTGGCGGAGGAGTCGGGTGCGTTGTGTTTCAACGAGCGCGTTTTGGCGGTCGAGTTGAGTCTGAATCCGAGTCAACTCTTCGGTGAACGAGTCGTCGGCTGATTTCAGAGCCCCCTGTTCGGGATCGACCATGTCCGCCAGGACTTGTTCCAGACGCGCAGCTACGCCGCGCGTCACCGTGAATTGCGACTCGATCGCTGGTCCCAAGTCACCGGGGGCGAGAGTGACACGCAATTGCAGGTCGGCGGTGTGGGCGTTGGTTGACGTACCGGTCAGGACTTGTCCGCGTCCCACGGCGTCCTCCCGTTGACCAGCGACCTGGAAGTAACCGGCGACATCGGTCCCTTGTGCTGTTTCCGTTCCCGTCCACCCCAGATCGCTCCAAGCCGTGCCCGATGCCAGCACAATCCGCGCGTCTCGACCCAAGGTGCCTGTCGAGAGTTGCAGTTGATCGCCGCTGAGCGAGACTCGGACATCGGTCCCGATCGATTGCGGGGCAGCTTGAATCGTTGATCGGAGTAAGGCGGCCAGTTGCGAACGGTTGTAGGTGCCGTGCGTCAACTGGAGGTTGCCAGTGGACTGGCTGTTGATGGTGAGTGAGAGCGAGTCGTTGGTGCCATCGATCACGGTGGAAGCGGCAAGCGATGTTCCGGCGGTCAACTCGGCGCGGGTCGCGGCTTGTGTGATCTCGACATCGTAGGGCGTTGTGCTCGCCTGAGTTTTTGTGGACCCGAGAATGAACGAGAGAGCGGGATTCGTCGATTGCCCGTCGAGAGCAAACAGCCGCCGAACATCGGCTTCCGTCACTCCCTCCACATCGCCCTCCAGGGCCGATGTCACTCGGGCCATGTCGACCGCCAGGCGTCCTTGATCGGTGACGGTGATCCCGAGGGCCGACAAGCGATTGGCCTTCGAATTGGCTCCGGGGACAACGCCCAGGACCGTCGACCGAATCTCTTGCTGGAGTTGCCGCGCGGTGCGATTTCCCTGCAACAACCCGGAGGCTGCTCCATCGATTCCGACCTTGGATTGGGTGTCGATGAACTGCATGACCCCGTTGAAGGCTTCGACAAAGTCGTTGACCGCTTCGACAGCTGCCGAGGGATCGCGGGCGACTTCGATCGTCAAGGAGGTCCCGGGATCGGATTTCAACAGATCGATGCGGACCCCGTCGATGAGGGAATTGAAGCGGTTGGTCGAGTTGGTCACGGTGATCGCTCCCGGCCCGGAACCGACCGAGACCGACGCGTCGGTGGCAGCTTGAACCGGCGTCGCCAGGTTGAAGTCCGGTCTGTCACCCGCCGCCAGATTGTTGGTGAGCGTGATTGCGTTGGCCGTGCCGGTGTCTCGACTGGTGAGCAATAGCCGGGTTCCGGTGGAGTCGGTGAGCAATGTCGCGGAGGCCCCGGGAGCGGCGCGATTGATGGACTCCGCGAGTCCCCCGAGCGTATCGTTCGTGCTGTCGACGGTGATCGTCACCGGGGGACGCTGGCCGACCCTCAGTTCGAGCGTTCCCAGAGTGATTGCCGCATCGGGGGAGCTGAAGGCTTGAGTCGCGACCTGATGCGATTGAGCGAGTTGATTGACACGAACCTGATAGACCCCTTCTGCGGATCGATTGCTGGCGGTCGCCGCGACCAAAGTCTCGTTGGAGAGTCGGACTTCTCGTCGACCGACAACGCCTCCCTGGGCTCGGACGAGAGCGCCACTGGTGGATCGCAAGTTCGAGATCTGGCTTCGCAGGGCGGACAGCGCGGCTTGCCGAGCCACGATTCCCTTCTGGCGGGTCTCGGCGAGAGTGACCTGATTCTTTTGGGCCGTCAACAACCCCTGGATGACCGCGTCGGTGTCGATGCCCGAATTCAATCCATTGATGTTAATGGGAGCCATGGGAGAATCCTCCGACCGTGGAGCGCAGACGATGTGTCATCAGTGACGAGATGGCTTGCGTGGAGCCCGAGTGGAGCTATCAGCCGTCAGCAGTCAGCAGTCAGCCAGAAGGCTTCTGGCTTCTGGCTGACGGCTTGACCATGTGAAAAACCGCCCAGAGACGCGGAGAAGCTTTCGCTCTTCGCGTCTGCCGGACGGTTCGGCCATTGGGCCAGGGACGGCTGAAAACAGCAACCCGGTGTCTTTGAGAGACCAGGAGGGCGGCTGGTGAGAAGCAGCGCGCCCTCCGGGGCCGGGGCACGTCGACTATTGCAACAGCGACAGGATCAGTTGCGGCTGCTGATTGGCAGTCTTCAGAACCGAGGTGCCCGCCTGAACCAGGACTTGGTTCTTGGTCAGGTTGGCGATTTCTTCCGCGAAGTTGGTGTCACGAATAACCGATTCCGCGTTGACAGTGTTCTCCAAGGTGACTTGGAGATTCGAGGCCATCGCTTGCAGGGTGTTCTGTTGGAACGCGCCGAGCGCACCCCGCAGGTTGGTCACGTTGTTGATGGCGGCGTCAATCACACCCAGAGCGTCCTGGGCCTTCGAGCCCGAGGTGACATCAATCTCATTGAGGCTGTTGAACTGATTGCCGGCCACACCGACGCCCAGGGCATCGGTGTTCATTTTGCCGATCGCCACTTTGGCGGTTTGGTTGGCGTTCGCACCGATCTGAAAGACGAGCGAGTTGTCCACGACGGTCACGTTGCCTTGCGCCCCGGCGGCCACGGTCCGAGCGGCATTCGCGGAGTCGGCGGCGAACTGGACTGAGAGCCCCTTGCCGTTGCCCGAAGTCGCGGTCAACACATTGCCTTTCCCCGTGAAGCTGTCACCGTCGATCGTGCCGACCACGTTGACACCGGTGTCGGTGTTCAATGTTGTGCCAAAGGCGGAGCTGTTCGGTGCGGCGGCCACGTTGGACACGATGGAGACTTCCGCATCCGACCCGAAGGCTTGTGAATAGACACGAGTCACCCCGCCGTCGACATCGGCCGTCACGCCGGTTTGGGCACTGTAGTCGTTGATCCGCGAGACCACTTCCGTCTGCGACATCCCCGATTCGAGTTGAATCGCCACGCCGTTGACCGTCAGTGTTTCGTCAGTTGCGAGAGCCGTAGTTTGAGGCCCGACAGCAGACACGTTCGCTCGCTCCCCTTCGGTGCTGACTGCCACCGCGTAGGTTCCGGCGTTGGTGTCGCTCGTCGCCTTCAACACCGACACATCCGCGTCATCGCTGGTGCCGGTGATTCCGCCGCTGCCATCGAGCAGCTTCTTCGTTCCGAACTGCGTGTTGTTCGCGATCCGGTTGATCGTTTCGAGGGCGTTGGCGATTTCCGCCTGGTTGGCGGCGAGGGCGTCGGCATCATTCACGCCGGTGTTGGCCGAATCGATCGCCAGGCTGCGCACCTTGACGAGCAGGGAGTTGATTTCGTTCAATGACCCTTCGGCGGTTTGGACCACCGACACCGCTTTGTCGGTGTTGTCGATCGCTTGTCGCAAGCCCGCGATTTGAGCGCGTTGCTTCTCGGAGATGACCAGGGCGGCGGGGCCGTCGGCACCGCGGTTGATTTTCAAGCCCGACGACAACCGCTCGGTCGTCTTGGCCAGCGCGCTGCTGGCGCGGTTGAGGTTGGCCTGGGCGTTCAGGGACGTCGAATTGTTCACTACTGACAACATGGATGAGCTCCAGATCAGCTTCGTCACGGAATCCGGGGGGCCCGGGGTAGCGACTCAGCGTGGGGGGGGATTACTCCGTACGGATGATCGCCGCGGCAGTCTGTTCCGCGGCCCTCCTGGTAAGCAGTGCCCCGCTGGACAACCGCAGACGAGCTGCGGTCACCACATCGGGACGGACTTCGGGTTCCGCCGCCAGTCGCGAAGACCAGCGTTCAATCTCCGGCGACAGTTCACGCCAAGTCGTCGCGGACGTCGTCGTTTCGACGCCCTGGGACAAATCGGACGCAACACCATGGGAGGAGACGTGCGGACCCCGAGGCGCGGCGGGAGAACCATGCGAAGCCGAGTAAAAATGTTCGATCTGCATGGTTCCACCTCGCACCAAGGACTCAAAAGAGTGATCGAACAACTTCGCCAAAACTTGTTCTCCAATTCGAATGAATATTGAGACGGTCCTGGCCGATGACTTTGAGGGTTGCATCGAGTTTGCAGCCGAACCTGCGAGAAAACACGTGACCTCAGATGAAAACACACCACCGCCGCGTCAACTCCTGCCTCGGTCAGTGGCGCTCTGGGGGGCCCTCCTGTGTGGACCGTTGGGAATCTCGCTCGGAATGTTGCCCATGCTGTGGACGCAGCCTCCAGTGACCACGTCGGCCAAACTCCAGAGCGCCGCCTCCCCCCAGGCCCTCCCGATCGATCCCGCACTTCAGTCGGAGTCCGCGACACCAGCCGATGAGATCCGGTGGTCACCCACTTCCCATCAAACAGGTGAACAGCTCCAGCGGTTTTCCTCGTTGGTTCAATCCGCTGACGCCGACCTGAAAGACGGCCGGATCATGCAAGCGTTGAGTCGGTACCGTTCCGCGTCCGAAGTGATGCGCCCCACGCCGCAGGTGTTGTTGCGGCTGGCCCTGGCCGCCGAAGCCAGCGGCGATGACCCGTTGGCCTGGGACTCGTTCCTGCAAGCGAGCGAGCTGGATGCCCAGGGGATGATCGGCCGAGTCTCACAACTGGGGTTGGCGCGGATCGCCTCGCGGCTCGGCAATATCAACCATGCCATTCATTGCCTGAATCGATTGTTGCTTCAGCAGCCCGCCGCAGAAGACCCCGCCATCCTCCAAGAGGCTGTGCATCTTCTGGCCCATCTCCGATGTGGTGGCGTTTCCCATGACCGAGCCGACTGGAAAGAACTGAAGCGCCTGGCGCTGCCCGCCCTCAAACTCGCTCCCGACCGCTGGTCACAACTCGTGGACGGAGGCCGTGCGGAGCCACCCCCGCGCGATCAACCCCCTCGACCCGAGCGTCGGCCGGGTGTCACAGTCCTCTCGGCGCCCGACGACAAACAGCCCGATCAGACTTGGATCGCCGCGCGAATTCCGGATCAAGACGTCCTCCTGTTGATCGATGCCGTTTGTCTGCAAGCGGGTTGGACGCTGCAACTGGAGCCCGCGACCCGTCAGTCGCTGGAGGGGCGTGTCGCCGGGCTGGATTTTGAACGACTCACGGTCGGGTTCTTGCTGGATGCGCTCCTGCACGAAACGCATCTCGACTGGTCATTCCAAGGCGACTCCATCGAGATCCGATCGGAAGCGGACCATGTCGATCACCGCGACCGCCAGACGCGAGCCACCCGGGTCGCCTTGACGTTGGCTCCTCAACACCCCTGGTCCGGTTCCACCTTGCTCGCCTTGGCCAAAGTGGCCATGTCCTCGGGGGACACCGCCGGAGCGACGCGCTGGTTGGAACAAGCCCTGCGTGTTTACCCCCGTTCCGAACTGTCTGCGGTCACTTACTTCAACCTGGGCAAGACGCGACTCGCCATGAACCAGATCAAAGCGGCGCAAGTCGCTTTCCAGCGTGCCGTCGACTCCGGTCATGGTCAGCCTTGTCAGGCACCCGCCTACTTGTATCTGGGCCGCTTGCAGTTGGAGCAGGGAGAATTTAAGGCGGCGGCCACTTCCTTGTCCCGGTGTCTGGCGATCGGTCCTCACTGGCCGGAAGCGGCTCTTCTGCTGGCGGTCGCCCAGTTGCGAGCGGAGCATCCCGTCCATGCGAACACCGTCTTGATGGACCATCGGGCGCTCTTCGTGGAAGCCCACGATCGTGATACGGCCGCGTTTCTCTCGGCCTGTGCCCGCTATCGACACGCGGCCTCGGGGCCCTCCAAAGACCTTGAGGCCCGAGAACTCGTGCGGGCCTTGGGACCGGTGACTCAAGTCCCCAGCTTCAGCACCGCCTTGCCACTGCTGGTTGCTGATGTCAGTCGTGAGCTGGGGTTGGAAACGGCGGCGATCGAAATTGCGAGGGAGATCCTGGCTGTGGACTATGACCATGTGTGCCGTGAGCAGGCGGGACTGATGGTGTGCGAGTTGGCCGAGGACGCCGAGGAAGTTCACACCGAAGTGGGCGCGGAGCTGTGGCGACTCCGGGCCTGGCTCCGTCATGGTGTGCATGGGGCGGATCGGCGGAATCCTCAACTCGTCGTGAGCCGCTGCCAACAACTGCTCGCGAGCGAACTGCCTCCGTCCGAGCGGCAGGCGTGCCTGCGAACACTCGGGTCGGCCTACGAAACCTTGGGCCGACACCTCGAAGCGGTCTATTGCTTCGCGGGCGTCCCCCCCGAACTGGCCACGGAAACTGGGGAGGCCGTCCGATGAAATACGCCTGCCTCGCTCTCATCTGCGGATTCCTGCCAGCGCTGGGACTGTCGGCCCCGCCGCAACGGTGTGACGATGTCCCCCACGCGGTGACATTTCCACAGTCTCCGTCCACACGGACCGTCGTCCCGCCGAGAGAACCGCACACGCCAATCGCTGAACCCACACGTCGACAACGCCTTCAGAGCCTGAAAGATCGCGTGAACGAACTGAAGTCGACGCTCGAGAATCCGCCGCCACCGCCAATCGCTGAAACGAGACCATCACTGCGGATCGAACCTCCCGTCTTCGTGCCGGAGACATCACCGTGCGACCCGCCCCACCCGTCGACCAGTCCCTTGCCGGTGACACCTCCAGTCCTCATCGACCTCGAACCGGCTCCCTCACCGCAGCCTGTTCAACCACCCGAGCAGGCACCTCAGTTTTTGCCTGAACCGGCACCTCTGCCTTTGCTGGAGCCTCTGCCTGAACCGGCTCCTCAACCGACCGTCGAACGACCACCACCACCACTCGAGTCGTCACGTCCCAGACCCACAGTCCCTGTGCAGGCGACACCGACACCGACTCCCACACCCGCGGCGTCGGACATCCCGCCCAGTCGCGAAGACTCCCCGCTCACCCTCCCGTCGGAACTGTTGGACCAGGCCATCGATCGTCAACGCATGGGAAACAATCTCTACGCCATCGGTGCCTATGAACTCGCGTTGATGAATTACGAACGGATGCAGCAGCAGCCTCTCGGCCCGGTCGAAGCCCAGTGGGTCCAATTTCAAGTGGCCAACTGCCAGCGGCATCTCGGTCAATTGGCAGAGGCCCAGAAAGCGTATCGCCGAGTCGCCGGCGAGACCTCGGAGGAATGGCTGGGACAGTTGTCTCGCTGGTGGCTCAAAGAGCTCGACGATCGCGAACAGTTGCAGAGCCGTGTTGCCGAACTCGATCAAATCATCAAGACGCTCGAGCAGGAGTCAAACCGTGACCCATGACGCCCCCACCGAGTTTCCGGAGCAACGCCTGACGAAGGAGTTGATGAGAATCAGCGCTGAGTTGCAGCGTGGCGATCAGGCGGATCACAACCTGGTGGATCTGTTCGAAGTGCTCATCCACTTCGGCCGTGAGATGAATGGCGATCCGCAGACGTGGAATGATCAAGTCTCGCGGTTCTCGGATCCAGCAGATGGCTCGCTGGGAAACCACCGGCTGTCAATTCTCATTGCGATGCTGCAAGACACCCAAATACGGTTACGGTGTCGGGCGTTGAATCTGGCGGAACGCTTAGAGGCACACGATACCGCTCGACAGGCCAGTGCCAGTTATGGAGGTGTCGCTCACTGGGAACATGCGTCCCAGATGTCCCCTGCGTTTCGCTACCCATCGTGAAGGATGGTCCTTGCGATCCCGCTTGTTCCGAACCCGCGGTGGGCCATCTGCTGCCCACGCCCTGAATCATGACTCGCCCATTCATGTTCATCAATCTTCGATCTCCGCTGATGTTGGAACTGCTGCGCGAAGTGGAGCGATTCGCTCCCAGCGCGGCGAGCGTGCTCATTACCGGAGAGAGTGGGGTCGGGAAAGAATCGGTCGCCCGCTGGCTGCACGATTGCAGCGCGCGGACCAGGCTCCCCTACGTCCGAGTCAACTGCGCCGCCTTGACGGAGACACTGATTGAAAGCGAACTGTTTGGTCACGAGTCCGGGTCGTTCACCGGAGCCCACCAAACTCGCGTGGGGCGGTTTGAACTCGCCGGGCAGGGAACCTTGTTTCTGGATGAGGTCGGCGAACTCTCGTGGCGCTGCCAAGCCAAGTTGTTGCGGGCGCTGGAGGAACGGGAATACGAACGTGTGGGCGGCAATACGACCTTGCGATTTCAAGCCCGTGTTGTGGCGGCCACCAATCGAGATCTAGAAGAGTCCATGCGGCTCAAGGAGTTCCGACTAGACCTCTATCACCGACTGGGCGTGTTCCTGATTCATGTGCCCCCGTTACGGGACCGTCCCGATGACATCCCCGGCATCGCCCAGACGATTTTGCAGCGGCTTCGTGACGAGTCCGAAACCCAAGTCGAGTCGATCGCTCCCGAGGCGCTGGACTGGCTGCAGGAACAGCCGTGGCCAGGCAACATTCGTCAGCTCCGCAATCTCCTCCATGCTGCGGCGGTCCTGACGAACGGTCCACGGATCGAAGCGGAGTCGTTACGGCGTCAGACCGAACGGGTCGCTGCGAGTCTCGAAGCCTCGTCCGATGCGACGCCCAGAACACTCGAAGAGATTGAGCATGACGCCATTCTGGATCGTCTCAAGGTCTTCAATGGCAACAAGACCCTGACAGCGCGCGATCTCGGTGTGACCCCCCGCACCATACGCAACAAGCTCCAAACGGCCCGCTCGACCAAATCGGCTTAACCCGATCCCGGCCAGCTCCGGAGCTAGCCCGCCGCGACGGCGAACTCCGGACTGGACGAACCGAGAGTTCCCTGGGGAGTCGGCGCCCGTCGACGGTGAGGAGCTTCGCTGATCTTCATGACCAGGAGCGAGATGTCATCCCGCAGGGGGCCGTTGCCCTGATGCGTGGCGCGAATCTCTTCGACGATGTGGGCAATCTCAATCGGCCGGAGGTCTCGTGAACGTTCAATCTGGGCCACCACGGTCGGCGTTCCTAAAAGATGACCGGAGCCGCACATGGTTTCGAAGATTCCATCGGAGA
>JAYTWO010000610.1:0-9398 GCA_043743415.1 Planctomycetota bacterium | reverse complement strand
CCGGAATGCTCCCCTGCGGATTGGCCGAAAACCGCTCCAACAACAAGCACTGCCGATCGTTCAATCGCCGATCCCCCAAATCCAACCCCGCCATCTCCGCTGCAATCCACTCCGCCATGACACACCTCCCTTGCGCCGCCGAGAACCATCAGTCCTCCTTGATGTTGCGCAAATCTTGTGCCATGAAATTGGGAACTTGTGTATAAGGATGAGAGCTCCGGCTTGGGGCCGAGAATGCAAGTATTCCTTCTACCTCACGCAGCCAGTCCCGAACCGTCATGCCGTCAGCCACGGGATCGTAGTAGCACCCCAATTGAAGGAGCAACTCACCTAGTGTCGACGTTTCTTCCGTCAAATCAACGAATTGACTGAGTTCTTTTCTTGCGGAATCCACCAATTCCTTTGGCTCGGATGCCACAAAAGCATTGATGGCTTCATCAAAGCTAGAATAGTCACTGAGATAATCCTGATGAAGATATCCACCAAGAGCTTGTTCCAATGCTAGAAAAGAGTGCTGTTTCATGGGTCTTGCTCAAGGTTCTGGGTATGCCGTATGGATGCGATAGCCATTTGGCATAGACGGGTCACCTCGACTTTTGCACTTTTGGATCGAAGAACTGATCCATCATCCTAGGGGAGTCATCCCCTGCAAACTACCTATCCAGTTGTTCGGCGCTCGTTTCGGCGCTTCGGCGCTGATACGGACAACTCCGACTTTTCACAACGGTGGTTGAATACAAGGGGTTTTCAAAAGTGACGCGATCACCGCTTTTCCTTGCATTTAGCGAAGAATCAGTCTCAGAAATGTGCAAAAGTCGAGGTAGCTACGTTCGCCAGAACGTGGGGGGCCGGAACCCGAGTGCAACACTGGGGGCAGACTTCCGAAGTCTCCGAAGACTTCGGAAGTCTGTGGGCTCTGGCGAACGCCGAGAACATCCGCCCAGCTTCTGGCGAAGGTCGCTACGTTGTTCTCCGCCCCAAGCGGAGCTTGGGACCGAGGGGAACGATGAAGATGGCAGTAGAATTCTTACGAAATCCGCGACTCCCTACTTATTGACCGTCAACTGCCCCTTAAGGCCAGCCACATAGTCCAGCGAGACGTTGAGCAGTTCATCGTTGTAGAAGTTCTTGGGGAAGATTTCTTCGGGCTTCTTCACCTCGTCCTCTCCGGTCTGCTTCTTTTCTTCGTCGACAATGGCCTTGTCCGTTTCTCGCTCGGCGCGGAGGACGGACTCCTGGAGAGAGATCTCCTTGCGGTTCTTGCGCTCGATGAACCGCTGGATGCCTTGCTCGACCTTCTTGAAGTCCTCGCTCCCCGTCAACCGGATTTCGCTGTTCTTCTGGAGAGCGGCGACCAAGTCCGAGGTGACCAGCTTGCCCGCGTTGTACTTGGCGTTGCGAATCTGGTCGAATGGCAGGGCGTTATCGAGTCCCGCTTCCCCTTCATCCAGGTGGTCCAGGATCGAGGGCAACACCACATCCGAGCGAACGCCCCGGTTCTGCGTGCTGTCGCCGTTGACGCGATAGAACTGCTGGATCGTCAGCTTCAGCCGCCCCAGATCGGCTCCTCCACCGAAGGGACGGAACCCCTGTCGCGCGGAGACGGGCATCAAGTTTTGCACGGTCCCCTTGCCGTGGGTGGTCGAGTCCCCGATCACGATCCCGCGACGGTAGTCCTTGATGACCCCGGCGAAAATCTCCGATGCGGAAGCCGACATGCGGTTGCAAATGACGATCAACGGACCGGTGTACAGTGCCCCCGGAATCTCGTCTTCGAGTTCCTTGACCCGCCCAGTCGGATCCTTGACCTGCACCACGGGGCCTTGATCGATGAAATGGCCGGAGACTTCGATCGATTCAATCAGCGATCCGCCGCCGTTCCCGCGCAAGTCCATAATCACGGCATCCACACCGCCCGCCTCGCTGAACTGGTTCAGCACTTTCTCGACATCGACCGCCGCACTCTTCTCTTCATCCGCCTGGGTGGCGGCGAAGTTCCGATAGAACGACGGCAGGCTGATGACACCGATCTTGCCCACTCGCCCCAGCCGGTCCTTCGTCTCGATGATCTCGCCCTTGACTTCCGACTCGGTCAACAGCACCTTGTCCCGCACCAGTTCGTAGACCACAGTCTCGCCGGTCAGGGCGGTCAGCACGCGAAGGCGAACCGTGGTTCCCTTCTTGCCGCGAATCTTACGCACCACCTCGGTCAGCTTCGTTTCGAACACATCCTCAATCTCACCGGCTTCCTGACCGACACCGGTGATCTTGTCCTTGGCCTTCAACCGGCCATCTCGACTCGCTGGCCCGCCGGGCATGACCTCATTGACGATCGTGTAGCCGTCTTCGGATCGCAACGAGGCCCCGATCCCGTCGAGGCTCAGCTTCATCTGAATGTCGAAGTCTTCGGCACTTTCCGGAGACATGTACGTCGAGTGCGGGTCAAAACAGGTCGTCAGCGCGGTGAGGTAGAACTCCAGAATTTCATTTTGCTTCATCTGCTCGATGTTTCGCTGCACCGTCTTATAGCGGCTGTGCAGACGCTTCTTGCCTTCTTCGTCGGTCTCATTGTCGAGCCGAAACTGAATCAGGTCATACTTGATCCGCTTCCGCCAGCGTTCGTCGACTTCTTCCTGAGTCCGCGCCCAGGGTTGCTCGTCCCCCTTGATGACCATGCTCTCATCGACGGTGAAATCATGCGGGGCATCGATCAACGTATGAGCCTTGGTCAACTGCACGACCAGCCGCTCCCGATACCGCTTGAAGACATCGTGCCCGAACTGGACATTGCCTTCTTTGAGGGAATCATCCAACGACAGGCGGAACTTGGAGAACTCATCGATATCCGACTGCTGGAAATACAGCTTGGCCGGGTCGAGGTCTTTCAGGAACGAATCGAGCAGCATGCTCGACACCCGGTCATCGACGCCCTTGCGACTCACATGGAACTGCGGAATCATCTGCACGACGAGCTTCGTCGTCTCCGCTTCCGGAGCATCCGCCGCCGGAATCGGCGAACACGAGGCCAACACTCCGAATCCAAAAACGCCGAACAGCAGTGCTGCCCCAGCCCCACGCGAAGTGTTTTGAGCCATGTGATCCAGTCCCTGGTCTTTCGAAGTGGGCGAAATCCGCGCGGCACGCGCCGGTCCCACTGATGTGTGAAGATTGATAGTACGCAAATGGAGCGAACGTCTCAAGAGGCAGTTTGACGGGGGGGCGGTGCAATCGGCAGATGCACCATCGGGAGGGCGAGGATCCTGCCGAGCCGCTCACGCGATTTGACTTGTCCCCTGGCTCGCGGCTCAGCCGTGGGAGCCCAGCCGAATTGAGTCATTCGGGTGTCGACTGCCTCAGTCGTTCGGCGGCGGCAGTGAGGCCCGTCTGCTCCATGGCGTGAATTAATTCGGCGGTCTCATCGGCTGTCCGGTCTGGCTTGTTTCGCAGGTCGAGAATCCGGGTCGAGAGTTGCAGCAAGCGACGGTTCTCGGCGAAGTGGGAGGCGGACTCGGCCTCGCGACCCAGCTTGGCCAACGTCTGGGCGAGCTTGTAGTGGGCGGCTTTGTTCCACGATTGCTGCTTGAGGATGGCTTCAAAGTCGGTCGCGGCACGGGCGTACTCATGACGGTCCATCGCGAGGGTGCCCCGCAGCTCCCGTGCGTTCAAGTCGCTCGCATCCGCCTCAAGCACCTGCTCGATTTCTCGCCACGCCCCGTCGATGTTGCCCTCCAGCCGTCTCAGTTGGGCCTCGTGAAAATGGTCGACGACCGCCAGTGTGGTCTGGAGGCGTGACAGTTCATCTTGCAGCTGTCGAGCTTCCTCGCGCTCTCCCAGAAGGATCAACAGCCGGACCAGCGACCGCAGCCCTTCGGAGCGTTGCTGGGGGGCGTTCTCTCTCGCGAGGAACTCCCGGTAGTCTTGGGTGGCCTCCGTGAATGACAACTGCTGTTCGTGGGTAAGAGCCCTCGCGAGCCAGGGGGCGGGGTTCTGGGGCTGTAACTGAGTCCACTCGGCGGCCAGTTTCAAGGCTGCGGCATGCTCTCCGTACAGTTGCTTGATGTGGACCAGCCCCGACAGTGCGTCGCTGCGCCGGGGAGAGGTGTGCGGGATCGCCTCCAGGGCGAGGACCGCCAGCAGCGTCAACTGGGCTTGCATCGCATCGTTCGCCAGATCGAGCAGTCCGCCCGCCTCGGCCAGTTCGGGGGCCTGGATCAGACTGAAACAGCCGAGGGCCTCTTCACCCTGTCCAGAGCGCACGAGCGCACGAGTCCACAACACCTCGGCATCGCGCTGGCTCGTCAGCGAAGAGGCCACGGCGTCTTCCAGCAGACCGGCTGCGGTTTGGGGGTCGGTGGTCAGAATGGCCCGCGCTTGCCGCACGAGCATCAAAGGCCGGACTCCATACCACCACAGTCCGGTCAGCAGGAGGATGATCAACAGACTCAGGCCGAGCCGCTTCCACGAATACCGAACTGGCTCGTGGTCGACAACCACCGGCGGCGCAAGCACTCCCGGCGGCTGGTTCGGAGGTGCGGGACGACGTACCTTGGATTTTCCCATCCTACTCCTCCACCGGTGGCGTTGCTGCCGTAGAAGGCACCTGCCCCCGACCTTCGACCACGACCGATTCCTGCATCGCGGGCAGCCCGGCAAACACCTCGACCAAACCCCCGGGCCAGGTCACGGTGACATCGACCGAGGACCGACCCGGCTCGATCGCCATCAGCAGGGAATCCTCCGAGTGCGACATATACCCCGATCCGCTGGTCACGATCCGCACGCACTCCCTTCCAAAGGCGGGGAGGCTCACTCGACTGCCGATCGGAGTGCGCGGGCTGCGCGTCCCCACCAGACGCAGGCGCATCCAGTTCTTCGCCGGTTGCCGGTTGTAGAGCAACGCCACTGGCTCCGTCAGGGAACTCACCACCAGATCGAGTCCGCCATCGCCATCGAGATCCCCCGTGGCCGTGCCGCGCGCGGCATGCAGCGAGCGAAACCATGTGCCACCCTGTTTCGTGATGTCGACATAGCCAGTGCCCCGATCATTCCGGCAGAGGGTCGGCGGCTGCAAGAACGGTGGCGTGCCGGACTGATAGCGGACGTGGCCGCTGACCACGAATAGATCGAGCCAGCCGTCCCCGTCGAAGTCCCGCAGGCCGGTCCCGAACTTCACCTGCGGTCGACTGACCCCCGCTAGCCGGAAAGCCGCCGTCGAGTGCTGAAACTGCCCCTCTCCTTGATTGAGGTACAGCGAGTTGTCCTCCATCTCAAAGTTGGTGACCCACACGTCGACCCGCCCGTCGCCGTTCACATCGCCACAGTCGACCCCCATGCTCCCTTCGGGGTTCCCCAATTCATTAAACGCCACTCCGGACAAGGCCCCCACCTCGCGCAGCTGCTCCCTGTCCGTGCCGAGATACAAATGATTCTCGACGACATCGTTGGCGACGTAGAAATCGATCCGCTGGTCTTCGTTCAGATCGGCTGCGATCACCCCCAGCCCCATGCCGTCCTGACGAACGCCCGCCGCGTTCGAGACCTCGACAAATCGTCCGTCTGCTGAGTTGAGAAAGAGGTGGTCCCCTGCCGGATGAAACTCCTGCGGAGGCGGAACCTCCGTGTACCGAGTCGAGGACGGCACCCAGTCCACATACCCCGCCACATACAGGTCCAACTCCCCATCGCGATTCACATCGCCAAAGGCTGCAGCCGTGTTCCAAGTCGATACGCCCCGCAGACCGGCCTCGGCGGTGACATCCAGGAACGTCCCATCGCCTTGGTTGAGGAGCAGGCAGTTCTGCCCGTAACAGGTCACCAACACATCCGGAAATCCATCGCTGTTGACATCGCCGCTGACGCACCCATGCGAATAGTCTGTGGCGGGACTGAGCTGCGAACTCGCCGTCACATCGCGGAAGTGATCCCCGTCCAGATTGCGAAACAGTCCACAGCTGCGACCGGTCGGGGCCGAGGTCGCGGGGTCGATGGTTCCCCCTCCGATGCAGAGGAGGTCCGGTCGACCATCGAGATCGAAGTCGACAATGCCCACTCCGCCGCCGACGGTTTCCAGGATGGTGAACCGCTGGGCTGCGCGCCCGGTGGAGTATTGGAACTGGAGTTGTGAGGCGGCGGTCCGATCCTCAAACCAGTCGTTGGGCTGCACTGAGTCGACTGCCGCCACCGCCGCCAGGGCTTTCACTCCCTGAGCGGGAGGCGTTGCGTTCTTCGGCGAATCACAGCCCCAGGCCAATGCGATGCACAACCACCCCACCACGGCTCTTCGCCGATGGCCGGTTCCGCAAACAACATCCCGAGTGGAGATCGCCCCAGCCATGTAATGAGTCATTCCCGTGGGTAGGCCGATCCCGATGTCAGGTCGCAGAAATCGTCAGAATTCTGCCGTCCCCAAGGTCACCGGCCCCAGTCCATCCCACCAAGTGGTGATTGGTGGACCATCCATCAGACAGCGATGATACCATCACGGAGTCGATTAGCGATCCGGATCGGCGTTTTCACTCCTCGGGGTGCAGAGTATACTCGCCGGATCAGAGTCGTCTGATCTGAGCATGTGACTCACCGGCTCGTCCCTCACTGAACTAAGGCTGCACGATGGCTGCTCCGTCCAAGGCTGACCTGCTCTGTGACCAGGGAAAGGCCCTGCTCAAGGAACGCAAGATCGACGAAGCGTTCGCGATGTTCGAACAGGCCATCCAGGAGAATAGTCGGCATGTGCCCGCTCATGAGAGCCTGGCAGCGATCTACTTCGCCCGCAAGGACTATGCGAAGGCGGCGGCGTACTTTCAGAAAGCGTCGCAATTCGACCCGCGTCGTATCGACCCGATCATCAATCTGGGGGCGGTGCAGAACCGGATGGGGGACTTTCAGGCCGCCGCCAAAACGCTGCGACTGGCCGTCTCGCGTGACCGCAAGAACACCGCGGCGTACTACAACCTGGCCATCGCGCAGAAGGGGCTCAATCAACCGCACCTCGCGGTGTCCGCCTATAAGGAGGCCCTGAAACTCGACCCCAAGATGGTCGAAGCGATTCAGAACCTAGCCAATCTGTATATGGAGATGGGGAACATCCAGCAGGCTCAGTTTCAATACCACAAGGCCCTGGAGATCGACCCGACGTTCGAGCGGGCCAAGCGCGGACTCGAAAAGTCGTACGTCATCGCCGAGGAGAAGAAGAAGGCTGTCAACCCGTTCGGTCGCCTTGTGAACATGGAGGAATTGAACCAGCGGACCTCCGTCGCCAAACACCGCACGCTGACGCCCCAGGAACAGTACGAAGACCGTACGGAAGTCCACCGCATCGTGAAAGAGGGAGAACATGCGGCGGTGGTGTTGCTGTCGGCTCTGCGCGATCGGGTCGGTCCCGCGTTGACCCGCATCGGCCATTCCTTATCGCAGTCCGACGATCCCCGCATGCTGATGCGCGAGGCCGATCACCTGATCGACGAGATCGCTGCATTCGATCGCTGCCATTTCGCGTTGCGGGCTCGGGTGGAGGAACTGCGGGCGCATGAGGCGGTGATTCGCCAGTAACCGCTAGCGGTCAGACATGCCTATCCCACGGTCAGTTTTCACGGACCGCTCGCCTTACGAAACCAACCCCCTCGACCATTCGGGGGGGAGTGCCCCGGATCAGCCGCTCACCCCACGGCAGGATTGAGAAACCCCGCCAGCCGGTCGATCCCGGCTCCCAGCGTCTCAATGTTCGTGGCGAATGAGAGCCGGACATACCCATCGGCCCCGAACGCATCGCCCGTCACGAGAGCGACATGTGCGGTCTCTAGCAGTGCGGTACAAAACTCGGTGGCGTTCAGCACGACCTTACCGCCCTGGAGAGTCTTGCCAAAGTAGTGGCTGACATCGAAGAAGATGTAGAACGCCCCGCCCGGTTCGACAAAGCTCACGTTCGGGATCTGATGGAATCGCTCCATCACGTACGCCCGCCGCTTCACGAACTCGGCGTGCATGGCGACCACGCTGTCCTGCGGCCCGGTCAGCCCCGCGATGGCCGCGTGCTGGCTGATGCTGCACGGGTTCGAGGTCTGCTGGCTTTGCAGATTATCGATCACCGTGGTCAACGCAGCGGGGGCAATCGACCAACCGATGCGCCAGCCGGTCATGGCGTACGCCTTGCTGACGCCGCTGACGATGATCGTCAGTTGCCGGACCTCATCGCCGAATGAGGCGAACGACCGGAACTCGGCTCCGTCGTAGATCAACTTCTCGTAGATCTCATCGGAGAGGACCGGGATCTGGTGCTGCACCGCAATCTTGGCCAAGGCTTCCAGAGCCGCCACTGGGTAGACGGCCCCGGTCGGGTTGCTCGGGCTGTTGAGCATCAGCAGGCGGGTGCGGGGGGTGATCGCCTGCTCGAACTGCTGCGGAGTGAGGACGTATCCCGACTCCGGCGTGGTCTCGACCAGCACCGCCCTGGCTCCGGTCAGCTCGACGAGAGCGCTGTAGCTCACCCAGTACGGCGTCGGGATAATAACCTCATCTCCCGGCCCGCAGAGTGAGGCGATCACGTTGTGAATCGCGTGCTTAGCTCCGTTCGAGACCACGATCTGGTTGGCCTCGAACTTCAGACCATAGTCGCGCTCATAGGCCTGGATGATCGCCTTCTTCAACTCGGGAATCCCGCCCGATGGCGTGTAATGCGTGTGCCCCGCCTCCATCGCCGCCAACGCCGCAGCCCGAATGTGGGCGGGGGTGTTGAAGTCGGGCTCGCCGAGGGTGAAGTCGTAGACCTTGACCCCGCTGGCCTTGAGCGCTTTCGCCTTGCCCGCAGCGGCAATCGTGGCGGAGGGCTGAAGAGTCTGGACGGCGGGAGAGAGTCGGAAGTTCATGACACCACTTCTGGGGGAATTTGCAGCTGGTCTGCCCCGGACGGTGTGTTGGGACAATTCGGGGAACGCCGATTGTCTGAGATCGCCGAACCGCGTCAAGGACACGAGACATGTCGCCAGATCGTTCGGGGGTGCATTCGCCGATTGGCGGTCCCCCTCGGGTGTTGACCGGCGTAGGATGGTTCAGGTGTTCACGTGTGCGTGATCACTTCCACATCAGAGGCAGGATGTCTCATGGCCCCCAGGAGGGTTGTCATGAACGTGCGAATTGTGGTCGAAGTCGATGGAGAGAAGGTCGCGGAGATTCTGGAGGATGTCGAGACGCTCGACGCCTTGGCCCTTGAAGAGCGGGTGGAGCAGATCCAGCAGCGGGCGTTGCGGGCGATGCGGGAGAAGGGGCTTGGTGTGGTGGGGGAGTCGTGTCGTCGGCCGTGTTGTTGTGGAGGAAATCAAAGGTGTCAGGAACCGTTCTCGCAATAATCGCAGCTTGCGTCGTGTGGGCGTGCCCGATATTGGTTCCTGACACCTTTGTTTCCC
>JAYTWO010000609.1:0-5092 GCA_043743415.1 Planctomycetota bacterium | reverse complement strand
AGGTCCGTGCTAGACACGGCCTGTCACTCGCCTTTTTCGCAAAGCATCCTGCTGAGCCATACAGGTCGAGGGTTGGTTTTTCGAAGCTGCAGATCGGTTCGCCGATCCGCAGCTTTTTTTATTGGAAGACAGGGTCGTTCGCGACAGGCCGTACTACGGCAGAGCTCGCCGCTCCAGCAGCAGCACCGAGGTGTCGTCGTGACGCCCATGCCCCTGGGTGAAGTTGTGCGAGTCGTCAAAGAGTTTCAGCATCGCCGCATCCAACGGCTCCTCGGCGGTGGATCGCAGCGTCTCGGTAATCCCCTTGATGCCGAACTCAGCGTGGGCGTCTGTCGACTGACCGGGAAAGGCTTCCGCCAAACCGTCCGTGTAGAACAGCACACGACAATTGACGGGGATATGGGTCTGCTGGGCGGTGAACTCGGCTCCATCGAAGACGCCCAGGGGCAGTCCACCGGCCTCATCCCCGGCGACGTTGAATATCTCTCCGGTCTCCAAATTCTGCAGCATCGGCATCGGGTGACCCGCACTCGACCAAGTGAGGATGTTGGTCTGGGGGTCGAGGACTCCATACAGCAGCGTGATGAATCCGCCGTCCTCGTTGACGACTTTCTGCTTGCACAGCCGCTCGTTGACGTAAGCCACCAGCGTCGACGGATCGCGGAACCGATCGGTGCGGATCATCTGAATCAACGCGTGCATGGTCATGATCGACATGCACGCCTTCATCCCATGCCCCGAGGCGTCCCCCACTAGCAACACGATCGTGTCGTCCGGCAGGAAGAAGGCATCGTAGTAATCGCCCCCGGCCATCGTCACCGGCTGCCCGCCCAGGACGCGAATCTGTGACGACTCATACTTGGCCACGATCTCATAGCCCGCCGGGCTCAAGATGATTTGCGGGATGATTGATTCCTGCAACCGCCGCACCGAGTCGATCTCGCGTCGCAGCTTCTCGGCGACCTGGCGTTCGCGCTCGGACTCGGCCTGGCGAATCGCGGCGTCCATGATGGCGCTGAGGAGGAACATGTAGTCGCCGGAGCTGTCACGCAGGACGTACGACCGCAGCCCGTTGGTCAGGAAGCGGGCGATGCGGAACACGTCGTCGTTGCGACAGGCCCCCACGATCGGGCAGTCGGCCCGGTACTCTCGAATCTGCTGAAAGGTGTCAAATGCCGTGTCGTGATCGGGATGACTGATCGACATGAAGATCGCATGCCACGTGTCCTGCTTCGTGGCCAGCGTGCGGAACTCGACCGGATCGGTGACCACGATCGTGTCATCCGGATTGTCCCCCACGTTGAGGTACATGCGGATCAGGTCCGCCTCATCGGGATCATCCCAACAAACGAGAATACGCATCGGGTGAACCTTGCGACTGGGAGTGGGCAGTGCCGCTCAGTCTGGAGAGGAAGGATGGATCAGCGAAGTGTGATCTTTCGAACCCCATTTGGGGAGGAATTCACACTCGGAATCCGGCGACTTTCTCGAAGTTCCTCTACAATCGTGATTCGCGAGACTTCCCGTAGCCGCCTTCGCCAGAAGGTGGACGAACGGGAGGCGGCGTGGTCGCAGCCAGAACTCCCGGCGAGGGTTGTCTGATGAATGGCGGACGCGAGTTCCGTCAGCCCACGTTCTGGCGAACGTAGCGACGAGGCAGTCCCCTTCAGGAGTTCAAAGCGTGTCGGAAAAACCGTGGGGCGGACGATTTCAAGAGGCCACTGACAAGCGGGTCGAGAAGTTCACCGAGTCGATCAGCTTCGACGCCCGGCTGGCGGAGGTCGATATTCGCGGGTCCAAGGCCCACTCCGCGATGCTGGCTGAGGTCGGGCTGATTACCACGAACGAACGCGATCAGTTGCATGCCGAACTCGACCAGATCGGAGCCGAGATCGGGCGTGGGGAGATGGTCTGGCGGACCGAACTCGAAGATGTCCATATGCACATCGAGTCGGCCCTCATTGCCCGGCTCGGTGATGTGGGACGCAAGCTGCACACCGGGCGCAGCCGCAACGACCAGGTTGCGACAGATTTGAAACTCTATACCCGCGATGCGATCGACAATGTCGTACACCTATTGGGCGAGGTGCAGCGGGCCTTTGTCGAGCGGAGTGATCGCGACCTCGACATCGTGCTGCCGGGGTACACGCACATGCAGCGGGCCCAACCGGTCTGTGCGGTGCATTACTGGCTGTGCTACTGCGAAAAGTTCCAGCGCGACCGCGAGCGGTTGGCCGACTGCCGCAAGCGGGTCAACGTGTCGCCGCTGGGAGCGGCCGCCCTCGCGGGGACGACGCTGCCGATCGACCGGCACAAGTCGGCGGAGTTGATGGGGTTTGCGGAGGTGGCTGGGAATAGCCTGGATGTGTCGAGCGACCGCGACTTTCTGATTGAGTTTACATCCGCGTTAGCACTCGTCGCGGTGCATCTGAGCACGCTGGCCGAAGAGTGGATTCTGTGGTGTACGACCGAGTTCAACGTGCTGCATCTGCCCGATGCGTTTACGACCGGTTCGTCGATCATGCCCCAGAAGAAGAACCCCGATGTGCTGGAGCTGATCCGTGGCAAGACGGGCCGCGTGATCGGGGCGCTCCAGCAACTGTTCGTCCTCGTGAAGGGACTGCCGCTGGCCTACAACCGCGACCTGCAAGAGGACAAGCTGGCGATGTTCCAGGCGTACGATACCGTCGTGGCCTCGCTGGAACTGACCGCCGAGATCGTGCGGCGGGCCGAACTGAAACGGGAGTCCATCGAAGCCCGGCTCGAAGAGGGGTTCCTCGACGCCACGACGCTGATGGAGTACCTGATTCTCAAGGGCGTCCCGATGCGCAGCGGGCACGAGATTGTCGGCAAGCTGGTCGGCCTGTGCGAGGGCCGCCAGTGCCGCCTCGCCGACCTCTCGATCGAAGAACTCAAAGCCGCCTGCCCCGTGATCGAGGCTGATGTGCGCACCTCGCTCGGTTCTCGCAACGTGGTCAAGGCCCTCCAGAGCTACGGCTCCGGTGGCTTCGGCCCGGTGAAGGAACAGCTCGCCCGATGGCAGGCCCGCATTGCCAGTGTCGTCGATTTCTCCGAAATCGCTGGCTGAGGGCGATATCCTCATTCCCAAGCTCTGCTTGGGAATGCCTCCCCGCGAAGCTCCGCTTCGCCTCGCGTGCCAAACGACTCCCGATCAATCGGGACGGACCGAGCGAAAGCGTGCTGACGTAGCGACGTTCGCCAGAACGTGGGCGACTTGGACCACGTGCCCGCCCTCTGGCGAGGGCAGCTACGGCTGTTTTCCAGTGCAATCCTCCGGTTTCATGATTGCCTCGCATCGCCCGAGTCCCGACAATGCCTACCCCGTTCGCGGAGATGTGCCCAGTCTCGTCGTACGGCGACCCGCCAGGAGAGTCCCATTTCTGCCACAGCCGATTTCGCCTTCCAGACCAGCATTGCCCCCGACTGCGACAGCACGTACGGCGTCGATGAGACGCTGACCACCTGCCCGGTCAGCCACGAGCTGCTCGACATCGAGTACGAGTGGGACAAGCTGCCGGTGCCGTCGTCGCTGCGCGAGTTCGAGGCCGCGTGGTCGAACCGGCTGAACCCGCTCGACTACAGCGGGGTGTGGCGGTTTCGCAAGCTGTTGCCGTTTGCTCCAGATTCGCAGATCGTGACCATCGGCGAGGGACAGACGTACCTGCAGAAGACCGACTTCATCGCGAAGTATGTCGGCCTGAACTCCGGTCGCTGCCACCTTCAGTACGAGGGCCTGAACCCCAGCGGCAGCTTCAAAGACAATGGCATGACCGCCGCCAGTACGCACGCCCGCATGGTCGGGGCCAAGGTGGCCGCGTGTGCCTCGACGGGGAACACCAGTGCCTCCTTGGCGATTTACGGTGGCGTGACCGGGCTGTTCAAGGTCATCGTGTTCGTCGGCAGCGGGAAGATCGCGTATGGGAAACTGTCGCAGGCCCTCGACTATGGAGCGGTCACACTCCAGATTCAAGGCGACTTCGACGACGCCCTGGAGAAGGTGCGGCTCGTCTCGCAGCAGGCCGGGATCTACCTGTGCAACAGCGTCAACCCGTTCCGCCTCGAAGGGCAAAAGACGATTATGTACCGCGTCCTGGAAGGGCTCGGTTGGGAGGTGCCCGACTGGATCGTCGTGCCCGGCGGGAACCTCGGGAACTCAAGTGCCTTTGGCAAGGCGTTTACCGAACTCAAACAGCTCGGCCTGATCGACCGCATCCCTCGCCTGGCCGTCATCAACGCGGCTGGAGCTAACACGCTGCATGACTTGTACCAGCACCACAATCTCCGCTGGAACAACGGGCACCCCGATCAGGGCCTGATCGACCGCTTCTACGCCGACATGGACCAGCAGAACCGCCGGGCGAATACGCTGGCGAGTGCCATCGAGATCAATCGCCCGGTGAACCTCAAGAAGTGCCTGCGAGCGCTCGACGCCTGTGACGGGGTGGTCCGCGAGGTCAGCGACGCCGAGATCATGGACGCCAAGGCGAAGGTCGGAGCTGGCGGTTTCGGCTGCGAGCCAGCCAGTGCGGCGAGCGTGGCCGGAGCGAAACTGCTCCGCCAGCAGGGGATCATCGCCCCCAGTGACCGCGTCGTGTGCATCCTCACCGGCCACCAACTCAAAGACCCCACCGCCACAGTCGGCTACCACGCCCGCGAAACTGCCGAGGCCCAGAAGCTCGCCAAATCCGGCGTCGACCACTGCGTCTTCCAGAACGCCCCAATCCCCGTCGAGAACGACTTGGAGAAGATCCTGGCCGTGATTCGCAGCTTGTAGCCACGTGTGCCAAAACGTGGGCGACACGATCCCCTCCCTGCCGTCCCGGTCGGGTCCAATGTGACCCCACCGAGGCCGCTCCGCGTTAGGCGAGCGGTCAGAGAACTTTGACCGTGGGATAGGCTTCGAGCCTGTCTTTTGGCTGAAGATGACAGGCTGGAAGCCTACCCCACCTCGACACCGCCCATCGTCTCGGTCGATTGATTTGGCTGAAGATGACAGGCTGGAAGCCTACCCCACCTCGACACCGCCCATCGTCTCGGTCGATTGATTTGGCTGAAGATGACAGGCTGGAAG
>JAYTWO010000608.1:0-3941 GCA_043743415.1 Planctomycetota bacterium | reverse complement strand
TTTCGCTGGGTTCCCGGCATGTGTGCGTTGGAAACGTGCCCCACACGGAGAGGACTACACTCCCTATGACCAGTCGGCTTCACCGATGATGACAGGCTGGAAGCCTATCCCACGGAGAGGACTACACTCCCTATGACCAGTCGGTTTCACCGATGATGACAGGCTGGAAGCCTATCCCACGGAGAGAACTACACTCCGTGGCTCGTTGGCTTGACCGGGGCCAGTTTGGTGCGGATTTGGGTGGCTCGGGCGGCGTTGCGGTCGGAGGACTCCATGGGGTTGCCGCTGCGTTTTTGTAGGTGAGCGGGCTGGGTGTGGATGAAGAGTTCGTTGATTGTGGGGATCTCGATCCCATCGATCAAGCCGAGGTTGATGCCCAGTCGCAAGCTGCTGAGCAGGTGCATCGTTTCTTCGGAGGTGATCGTCCTCGCGCTTTGCAGGATGCCGAGGGCTCGCGAGACCTTGTCGTGTAGCTTGGGGCGGTTGTCTTTGACCATTTCGCGGCGGGTGCGGCGTTCGTACTCGAGTACCTCGGGGATGGTCTGCTGCATCAACTTGATGATCTGTTGTTCGGACTTGCCGAGCGTGACCTGGTTGGAGATTTGGTAGAAGTCGCCCATGGCCTGGCTCCCCTCGCCGTAGAGGCCGCGGACTGCCAGGCCCATTTTGTGCATCGACTGGAAGACCTTTTGGATCTCCTTGGTCATGACGAGGGCGGGGAGGTGCAGCATGACGCTGACCCGCATGCCGGTGCCGACGTTGGTGGGGCAGGAGGTGAGGTAGCCGAACTCTTCGTTGAAGGCGAAGTGGACCTGCTGCTGGAGGGCGTCGTCGACGCGGTTGATCTCCTGCCAGCACTCGTCGAGGGCCATGCCGCTGCGGAGCACCTGCATCCGCAGGTGGTCCTCCTCGTTGACCATCAGGCTCATGGACTCCTGCGGGCCGATGCCGGTGCCGCGTGGACCTTTGGCTTCGGAATGTTCGCGGCTGATGAGTTGGCGTTCGACGAGGAACTGCCGGTCGAGGGCCTCCAGGGGGTCGATGCGGACGTACCCCATCGACCCCGGGGGCAGGACATCCGCCACCGGACCACGCAGTACCGCTTCGACCTCGCCGCGAATGGCTTCGCTGGCTTGCGGCGGGAACGGAAACCGGGCGAGGTTGCGGGCGAGGCGAATCCGGCTGGAAACGACCACATCCGACTCGGGACCGACGCCCTTGAGCCACTCTCCGCTGCTGTTCGTCAAGACATCAAAATCGAGCACCGTCATCCCCGCGTCGTTGTCTGTGTTGTGTGTGTGGACTGTCGAGTGTGTCGTCTTTCGCTCCGCGAAAGAACGTCCTTTCGCGGAGCGAAAGGCGACACTCATTCATCCGGCGGCGTCTTCGGCAACCGGAGTTTGCGTCTCGGCGGTCTGAATCTGGTCGCGGAGACGAGCGGCCTCCTCGTAGTTCTCCTGCTCGATGGCGGACTTCAACTCCCCCCGCAGCCGCACCAGTTCGTGATGCCGTAGCGTGTTGGCCGAGGTCTGCGGCGGACACTTGCCGACGTGCTGGATGTCCTGGTGAATGCTCTCCAGTAGTGACAGCAGATCATCATGGAACGAGGTGTAACACTGCGGGCAGCCGAGCCGTCCGACGCTGCGGAACTGCTTGAAGGTGATCCCGCATCCGGTACAGGCGGCTGTGCCCGACTCCTCTTCGGCCTCCGCAGCGGCGAGAGCGGCGTCTTCGGCCCCGAGTTCGCTGTCGCTCTCGTCATCGTCGTCACCCATCTCCGAGGAGGGAATGCCGCCGACCTCGACCGAGCTGAGGTATTTCTGGGCGCAGGTCTCGCACAGATGCACCACCTGGGCCTGTCCGAGTTGGATTTCCGTGATGTGAAGCGTGGCTGGCTTCGTACATCGCATGCACTTCTTCATGGAGTCGCCTCAAGTCGCTGCTCCCACCGAGTCGGGATGGCTCCCGGTCCGCAGTGGGGTACTCTGTTCCAGTAGGGACTATAGCAACGTGACGCGGACGTTGGCACGTCGAATCGGCACGATCGCGAGTCCCTGCCTCTCATCATATGCAGGGTGAGAGATTCTGGGGGGATCGACTTCGCAAATGGGTGTGACCTGGGCTGCGCGAATAGGACTCCGACAAAAAGAATACCCCCGGGCAGCAAGGGGGCTGGCCGGGGGTGGTCGGTCACAGCACGTCGGGCAAGCCCGACGGCTATCAAGGCGCGTACTCAACCGAGAAATGCTCTACACCAATTCTTCGATCGGTTTGCCGTTCTCGATCATGTAGGTCGGGCGGCCAGCCTGGTTGTTGAACTGGATGCGGCGGTCGATGTTGAGGACGTGGAACATCGTGGCCATCAGGTCCTGTGGAGTGATGGGGGTCGTCTTGGGGATATCGGCCTTTTCGGCGGATTCACCGACGACCTGACCCATCTTGAGTCCACCGCCGGCGAGAGCCAGAGTGCTGAGCGGAGCCCAGTGATCGCGACCCGCTTGGCCGTTGATCTTGGGGGTGCGACCGAATTCGCCGCTGATGACGAGCAGCGTGTTCTCCAGCATGCCGCGTTGATCGAGATCCTCGACGAGAGCCGCCACAGCCCGGTCGACTTCCGGCCCACGCTTGTCCATCTCCGCCTTCACGCTACCGTGCATGTCCCAACCACCGAAGTTGAGGGTCACAAACCCGCAACCGGCTTCGACCAGACGGCGGGCTTGCAGCATCTGCTGGCCGAGTCCGTCGCCATAGCGGTCAACAACGCGGGGGTCTTCGTACTTGAGGTCGAAGGACTGCTGTGACTTGCTGAGGATCAGGTTGAATGCCTGCTGCTCGAAGGAGTCGAGTCCTTCCATCAGGCCGCTGCGGTCGACTTCGCGGCGGACATTGTCGATCCCATCCAGCATCTGGCGGCGATTGCCCAGGCGGGCATTGTCGACAGTCAGGCTCATGTTGCGACGGGCTTCACCGCCCGGATCAAACGGACCGAACGCGGTGCCCAGGAAAGCCGGACCATCGGCATACGTCCCGCCCAACCGGACGTAAGTCGGGATACCGGTCGTCGGGTGATTGGTGCCACGGACGCGGGAGACGATCGAGCCGGGGAAGGGCCGGTCGGCCACGGCTCCGTTGTCGGCCAGGCGATTGTCATAGCCGGTCATGACGTAGTGAGTGCCGCCGCTGTGACCGCTGTTGGTATGAGCGAACGAACGCACGAACGCCATCTTGTCGGCGACTTTGGCGATCCGCTCGAAGTTGCCACCGAGGGTTACGCCGGGCAGTACCGTCTTCACTTCCCCGGTGACGCTGCGGTACTCGGAGGGAGCTGTCATCTTGGGATCGAAGGTCTCGATCTGGGTTGGTCCACCACTCAGCCACAGCCAAATCACGGACTTCTGAGGAGTCGACGCCACGGGAGTGCCCGCAGCTTGAGCCTGGCCCCGCATCACATGGGAGAGGGTGAGAGCCGACAGGCCCAGCCCACCGACTCGCATGAAGTTACGGCGAGAAGTGCCTTCGCAGTTTTGGTGCGTCGGGCCAAATCGAAAATCAATCATGGGAACTTCCTGCCAGCGGGTGACGATTTCTCAGTGTGGGGGGAGCCGACTCATCTGTCTGTATCGACAGCCCATCAGCCGAAGTTGATCGATGTTAACCCAACTGTCAATCCCGATGCAAGACTACTGGGGAGAATCTAGGGGAAATCCGGTGATTTTCTTTGACAGCCGCGCAGAGTCCTTCATCCCCGGAATGGCGTCACCGACATAAGTCCCGATACTGGGCTTGCCCCCATACGACGAATCCGCGATTTGTGTTCACGCTGCGCAAATTTCATGCAGCTTGGGAGAGGCTTTTCGCGGTGGCTTGGCGGGCGGGCCAGCGCCCCGTAGGACGGGCACATTGGCCCGTCCCCGCTGTGTCTGACCCGCCCGAACGAGTCC
>JAYTWO010000607.1:0-10344 GCA_043743415.1 Planctomycetota bacterium | reverse complement strand
TACTCCCGTCGTTGAGCCTCTTTATCTGTGTTCATCTGCGTTCATCTGTGGCTCACAAACCTTGCGGCATGAGGCACTGTGGTGGATTTCTGCCGCTGCCGACTTTTCGGATGCACACACACCGGCCGGTCTTCGTCCACGATTGTTTGCACGAATGGATCAACCAGCGGTATGATTCTTAGTCGACGATCGAAGTGTCCGTACGCGATCATGTGTGGTCGCTGGGGCATGTGGGTCGAGGTCTGTCTCAGGATGTCGTCATGCAATCCCGTCGAGTTCTGCATCAACCGGCTGTGAACGCCCCACGGGGCTTCACCCTCGTCGAACTGCTGGTGGTCATTGCCATCATCGCCCTGCTGGTCTCCATGTTGCTGCCCGCTGTGCAACAGGCCCGCGAAGCCGCCCGCCGCAGCAGCTGCCTCAACAATATGAAGCAGCTGGGGATCGCCTCGCACAACTACCACGAGACCCACGGCTCGTTCCCGTCGGGGTGGGTGGAGGATCCCAACAATCCGGTGGCGGACTTTCCGTTTCCCACTCTCCCCGAACCGGTGATCCTGCCGCTGAACAAGACCCAGCAGCTGCGAATCAACGATTGGTCATTGGGTGCGTATTTCGGATGGCACGCGCTGATGCTGTCCCAAATGGATCAGGGGACAATCCTGATTGATTACACTCAGCCGAAGAACAGCGCCAACAACTGGAAAATGATCCAGGTTCCGATCCCGTCCCTGGTGTGCCCCAGTGCGAGTTATCCGACTGCGCGACTTCAGAACTTGGGCTACACGAGCTATCGCGGGAATATGGGGTGGTGGCCCAGCATCGATCCGGTGACGGGGATGGCGAGTCAACCGATGAACAACGGGATCTTCCACCGCAACAGCGGGACGAACTTCCGCGACTGCACCGATGGTACCACGCAGACGTTCCTGTTCGGGGAAACGTTGTTCGGCGGTTACTGGGGCGACAATTACGCCTGCTGTGCTCGCGCTCGCGATGACCAGCCCGCCTCCCCCGCCCCGCCGCAGAACTTCGACACCCACTGGACCGTGGGCGGGGGCGGTGCCGGGGGCGGCAACATCCACTTCTTCAGCTTTGGCAGCTTCCACCCGGATGTTGCAAACTTCACGATGCTGGACGGGTCGGCCCGGCCCATCGCCAAGAACATCGACACGACCGTGTTCCGTTCGCTCTGCACTCGCAATGGTCGCGAAGCGATTTCCGCCAGCTTCTGAATGATCGCGGCAGTGATGCCGGACCCCGGACTGTGCCAGCCCAGGTCGCCTTCGGTCGACCTGGGGGGTTGTGTTGAGGTGATCGGCAGATGAGAATCTACCGATCAGCCGGAACGCGCTAGCGTCCGGTTTCAACCGTGGGCTAGCGCCCTGCGGCTGATCACTGGTAATTTCTCTCATGCCGCTCGCCTGAAGTGTCCTGCGGTTTGGTCAATTCCGCCAACCCAGAGTGATTGAGTCTGCCCTGTCTCGCTCCGAGAGTTCACCGATGCGTTCCCGATTCCACCGGTTCATCCTGGCCATTGCGATTCTGAGCGGTCTCACGGGGGTCTCGACACGAGCCGACGACGAATGGCCGCAGTTCCGCGGGCCAGACGGGCAAGGCCATTCCGCTGCCACCGGCCTTCCCCTCCGTTGGAGCGAGACAGAGAACATCGCCTGGAAGACTGCTCTCCCCGGTGAGGGACACTCGTCGCCCGTCATCTCCAGCGACCAAGTCTGGGTCACGACCGCCATCACCCGCGAACTGACCCCCGAGGAAGAGAAAGAACGCCTCGCCAAACTGGCGAACCCACAGGGACTCAAGCTCGCTGGCGAATTGACTCTTCAAGCGATTCAGATCGACCGCGAATCGGGAAAGATCGTCCGCACGGTCGACCTGTTCCAAGTCTCGCACCCCGAGCCAAAGCATGGCCTCAACAGCTACGCTTCGCCGACGCCGGTCATCGCGGGGAACAAGCTCTTCTGTCACTTCGGATCGTACGGCACGGCTTGTGTCGACCGCACCTCGGGCGAAGTGTTGTGGCGGAACGATTCGGTGCGGGTCGATCACCAGAACGGGCCGGGGTCGTCGCCGGTGTTCTCGAAGGACCGTCTGATCATTCACTTTGATGGAACCGACCGGCAGTTCATCGCCGCTTTGAATCCCCTGGACGGGCAGATTCTGTGGGAGACGAAACGGTCGGGCGAAATGGACGCGCGGCCAGACCTCAAAAAGGCATATGGCACCCCGCTTGTCATCGCGACCGACGCCGGGCCACAGATTATCTCCCCAGCTGCGAACTGGGTCTATGGGTACGACGCCCGCGATGGGCGCGAGCTGTGGAAGGTCGGCTACGGGCAGCTGGGGTTCAGCACGGTTCCGCGTCCAGTGGTGCTGGACAACACGGTGTTCATCGCCACCAGCTACATGCAGTCGCGACTGATCGCCGTGAAGCTCGGCGGGAGCGGGGACGTGACCGCGACAAACACGGTGTGGAAGTCCGATCGCCAGATTCCCAACAAGCCGTCGCTGATCGCCCACGACGGTCGCATCTACTTCGTCAGCGACAAGGGAATCGCCCGCTGCGTCAACGCCCAGACCGGCGAGGATGTCTGGTTCGAACGCCTCGGCGGGGACTACTCTGCGTCGCCCATCGCCGCCGACGGGCGGCTCTACTTCTGCAACCAGGAGGGGATTAGCACGGTGATTGAAACGGGTGATGCGTACAAAGAACTGGCCAAGAACACGCTCGACGCGGGGTGCATGGCCTCACCGGCGGTGGCCGGGAAGGCATTGTATCTGCGAACGGCAACGCATCTGTACCGAGTGGAAGCGAAGTAGTCGGACCGAGTACACCATCACCAAATTCAGCAGAATTCAGCTCGCAGTCTCACGACTTCGGCTCCGGAAGTTGAGGAACACATTCCCATGGCCATTCACCAACTCGTCGCGGGCGTTCACAACTTCCAGGGGAACGTGTTTCAGTCCCAACAGGAGTTGTTCACCCGGCTCGCTCGTGGACAGAATCCGGAGACGCTGTTCATCACCTGTTCCGATTCGCGAATCGATCCCAATCTGATCACGCAAACCGAGCCGGGCGACCTGTTCGTGCTTCGCAACGCCGGGAACATCGTGCCCGCCTATTCGGGCACAGCCGGGGGCGAGATCGCCACGATCGAGTTCGCCATCACCGGACTGGGGGTTAAGCAGATCGTCGTCTGCGGGCACTCCCACTGCGGGGCGATCAAAGGGCTGCTCAACCCCGACCAGTTGGAGGAAATGCCTGCCGTCCGCGATTGGTTGCGGCATGCCGAGGCGACCCGCCGCATCGTGAAGTCGAAGTACAAACATCTCCCCCCGGCCGAGTTGCCCGAAGTCGCCGCTGAGGAGAACGTCCTCACTCAACTCGAGAACCTGCAAACGCACCCGGCGGTGGCGGTGGCGTTGTCGCAAGGCGAGTTGAGCCTGCATGCCTGGATGTACGAGATCGAAACGGGCGAGGTGTACGGCTACGACTCCAGCGTGGGACAGTTTGTTCCGCTGGGTGATTTCCGATCGGGCGGCAAGCCGACACCAGCGCGAGCGCTCGATGTGCGTTCGGGGGATGCGCTATTTCGGGGATCGAGTGCGGCGGATTGATTGTGGTTGATTCTGGCACGACGCTCCGCGTCGTGAGTGACGACGCGGAGCGTCGTACTACAATGGGACGTGAATCTCCCGCCTGCACGGGTTATCCTGAGTTCAGCGACTCTCCCAATCTTGCCGATGACTGATCGGATTTTCGGGCGAGGACGCTCGGGATCCCCTCAGCCTCTCCGATTTTACGAAAGCCGTTCAACCTCCCGTCAACAGGCTGGGAAACAGTTGTAGGCTCCATGCGTGGAGTTCCGGACTCATGGCGTGTCACCATCCGTCAACAGCTTCTTCAGAAAGGACGAACCAGACGTTACATCTGGTTCAGCCCGAGCGTTGTCCAGTTCCAACCATCAACGTGTGACCATCGCGCTCGAAGCTCTGACTGAGGGTTTAATTCCCTTTGTCGAGGGGAAGCTGCGCGCGATCTACAAGGACCGCTGGGTCCGCACCGCGATGGGCAGC
Source organism: Planctomycetota bacterium (assembly GCA_043743415.1). Classification (GTDB taxonomy): domain Bacteria; phylum Planctomycetota; class Planctomycetia; order Planctomycetales; family Planctomycetaceae; genus TH-plancto1. The sequence continues at coordinate 6,249 of JAYTWO010000607.1, read as the reverse complement.
TTTCGCGATGAACATACGCGGATGGGCGAGGATGGGTCCACGATTGTCTGGGATGCCCACGCGCTGCTGACCGTGATGTGGGACCAGTGGAACTCCATTTTCCGAAATGACTTGAGCCACTCGGAACGCAGCCTCGTGAGCGAACTCCGCGAGTTTCGCAACAAGTGGGCGCATCAGCAGCAGTTCGACTTCGACGACACCTTTCGTATTCTCGACAGCACGCGGCGACTGCTGGAGGCCGTCAAGGCCCCCAACGTCGAACTGGTTCGCAACGAAAAGAATGACCTGATCGAGAGCTACGTGGCCGAACAGGTCAACACCCAGTTACAACGGGCCGCCTTCAAGCGGAATCGCTGGTGGGTGGTGCTCGTCTACAGCTTCTGCTGTATGATGTTGCTCGCCTTCATGTTGATGTACTGGAATAATTCGATGCCGGTCGTCATCGCATCGTTCACGCTCTTTTTCATCTATATCATCTACCAGCAGTTCAAGCTCGAACCCCCGTTGCTCTACGGTCCGCGAGAATGCAAAAGCTGCCACCGGATCATCTACCGCCTGAACTGCCCGTACTGCCAGCCGACGAAATAGCCCCGCGTCTGGTAGCGATTGTGCCCGCTGCGGGACTGAGCCGTCGCATGGGGCAGCCGAAGTTGCTGCTGGATCTGGCAGGACGCACGGTCATCGCGCGGGTGATCTCGGCGCTGCGAGAGGCTGGCATCGCCCGCTGCTTGGTGGTGGTCCGCCCCGCTGATGCAGCTCTCAGGCAAGAGGTCACGAGTGCCGGGGGAGAGGTGGTCCTTCCGTCGAAAGATCCGGCGGACATGCGGCAGAGCGTCGAGTGGGCGTTGAAGGGAATTGGGGGTGGGGAGTGGGGAGTCGCGGGGGGCCTTCGCCAGTGGGTCGATCCCGGTCCATTCGGCTCCCTCTCCCCCACGAGCGGCGTGGCTGTTGGTGAGGACTCGACTGGGGGGGAGAGGGCCGGGGTGAGGGGGATCTCACCAGCGACTCCCGACTCCCCATTCCCCACTCTCTATGACGGCTGGGTACTCATCCCGGCGGACCATCCCACGCTGAATCCTCAATTGGTCCGAGAATTGATCGCGGCCTGGAGTGCGAGCCCCTCACAGATCGCCGTGCCGGTGTACGACGGCCAACGCGGGCATCCGACGATCTTCCCGTGGAGCCTTGTCGAGGAGGTCTTTCGTTTACATCCGGATCAGGGACTCAACCAAGTCTTGCGTTCAGATCCCACACGAGTTCTCGAAGTCCCCGTTGCCGACCCTCGCGTTCTGGACGACCTCGACACGCCCGAGGATCTGCTTCGCCTGCGTGCGGAACTGGAGCGAGGCCCCGTGGGATAGGCTTCCAGCCTGTCATGAGAGTCGTCTTCCGCTCCGCGAAAGAACGTCCTTTCGCGGAGCGAAAGGCGACTTTCCCCACACCGTGAACATGTTCACGTGACGGATACCAACTCAACGCCCCGATTTCTTCCGAGCCTGCTTCAGACGCCGCCGAGCCAGCATGGACTGTGCCCCGTACTTCGCGATGCACCACAGGGCGGAAAACCCGTCCTTGAGGCCGATCTTCTTCCCCTCGTCATATGTCCGACCGTGGTAGCTGATCGACATCTCAAAGATCCGGCACGGAATCGCCGACACTTTCGCCGTCAGCTCCGGCTCGATCCCGAACCGCTCCTGCTGCAACTTCGGAGCAATCTGCTGCATGATCTCTTTCGAGAACAGCTTGTAGCAGGTCTCCATGTCGGTCAGGTTCAGATTCGTCGTCAGATTGGAACACATCGTCAGGATCTTGTTCGCCAGATAGTGCCAGTAGTACAGCACGCGGTGGGGCTGATCACCCAGGAACCGACTGCCGAACACGACATCGGCCCGCCCCTGGATGATCGGTTGCAGCAATCGCGGAATCTCCGCCGGGTCGTACTCCAGATCGGCGTCCTGGATGATGAACACATCCCCCGTGGCCCGGTTCAGGCCCGTGCGCACGGCCGCCCCTTTGCCGCGATTCACCTCGTGGTATTGGAACGACAACCGGTTCATCGGATCGTCGTTGGGCTGCTGTTCGAGGCTCTTCAGCAGGTCGCGAGTGCCGTCTTGGCTGCAATCATCGACCAGTACGATCTCCTTGCGGACCGGCACTTCCCGGACCCGATCGAGCAGTTTCATCAAGGTCTTCCGCTCGTTGTAGACCGGAATCACCACCGAGAGTAAGAAATTATCGGGGATGGAATAGATCCCCAACTGGCGACAGGCCGCTTCGCCTAGAATGCCATGCAGATGGTCATACCACTCTTGGGAGTAGGGGCGATGTGATTGGACAGGGTCCATCGGGACTGGCTCCGGGAGCGATGCTGGACGGGAGGGGGGAGAAGTGGCCGCGCATCATAGAATCCCGTGGACTAGGACGGAATCCGACCGCTGGAAGAGTGCCAGACGCACTTTGTGAGTGTCACACGCCCCGCCCCCACGCTCAGCCTCCCCATGTTTTTGTGACTCATGAACGGGTTTTCCGGAGGACTCTCCGTCAGGAAGGGAAGGGAAGGGAAGGGATCACAACATCATGAACCACAAAATCCCAAGGATGGGGGGGGGCGAGAGCTTTGTCCTCGCCCCCTGATTCGATGACTCGTCAGTCAGCGGAGGGAGGTGCAACCCCTTCGGTGTACAGAGGGTGTGCAAAGTGCATCTGGCACTCCTGACCCTCAACCCTCAATGTTTCTCCCTCTTCCCGACTCCTGTTGCTCCGTTTTGCCGGTTTCTGTTATCAACCCGTTCCACAATGTGTGGCCGATTTTGCCGAAGCCCATTCGGGGACATCGACAAGGCTGTCGATGCGGTCGTCAGGGAGTTGACCCAGTGAGCAGTCCGAACGCCTATTCTCTCCGCATTCTGTTCGCCGATGATGAGGCCGGTCTCCGGTTGGTCATCAAAAACGAACTTCAGAAGCAGGGACACGAAGTCACCGTTGCCGAGGACGGAGCCGCAGCCATCGCGCTGCTCGACGCCCAGAGTTTCGATTGCGTCATCGTCGATCTCAAGATGCCCAATGTCGACGGCTGGGGCGTGATCGAGCACCTCAAGAAGAGCCATCCCGACACCGATTTCATCATCTCGACCGGTCACGGCAACATGCCGGAGGTCATCAAGGCGATCCAACTGGGTGCCTTCGACTTCGTCCTCAAGCCCGCGAATCTCACGACCATCTCGACGGCGGTCAACCGCGTCGTCGAGAAGCATCGGCTGCGGAACTGCACGCTGGCGATGCAGAGCTTGGTGAAGTCCACCTGCGGCACGACCGACATCATTGGCGAAACGCAGTCGATGAACCGCGTCAAGAACCTCATCAACAAGATCGGTCCGACCGACTCCAACGTGTTGATCCTGGGCGAAACCGGCACCGGCAAGGAACTCGTCGCCCGCCGGATTCACGAGGTCAGCCTCCGCGCGAACATGCCGTTCGTGGCCGTGAACTGTGGAGCCTTGCCGGAGCACCTGGTGGAGAGCGAACTCTTCGGCCACAAGAAGGGGGCCTTCACCGGAGCCGAAACCTCGCGCAAGGGACTCATCGAAATCGCCAAGGGGGGCACGCTGTTCCTCGACGAACTCGGCGAACTCGACAAGCACATGCAGGTCAAAATGCTCCGCTTCCTGGAGTCCGGCGAGTTGCGTCGTGTCGGGGAGAACGAGACGATCAACGTCGATGTTCGCATCGTGTGCGCCACCAACCGCAACCTGCAAGACATGGTTTCCGAAGGCAGCTTCCGCGAAGACCTCTACTTCCGCGTAAACACCTTTGAGATCCGCCTGCCTCCACTGCGCGAGCGCAAGGAAGACATCCCGGCTCTCGCTCGCACGCTGGTCGCGCGGCACATGAAGCGGGCCGAGATCCCCGAAAACATTCTCGCTCCGGAGACCGTGTCGCTGCTTCGTGCTCACGACTGGCCCGGCAACGTCCGCGAGTTGGGCAACGCGATCGAGCACGCGGTGATCCTGTCGGATGGCAAGATCATCCACGCCGAAGACCTGCCCACCAGCGTCGGCGGCAAGGCGTCGCAGTCTCAGTCTCGCCCGTTCCTCGTGATCAATTTCCCGCGAGCTCTGACCATCGACGACATCGAGCAGGAAGTCATCCAACAGACCCTCGAAAAGTACAAGGGCGACAAACCCGCCGTCGCCGCCGAACTCGGCATCGCCCTCAAGACGCTGTACAACAAGATCAATCTGTACACGTCTCGTCAGAAGATGTCGGCCTGAAGCAGTCTCGTCGCCCGGCCCCCCGGTCTCGTCAGCGGAGGCGCGGGAGTGATGCCCGGGACCATTCCGATGGAGTGTCCACCCATGTCTTATGTCTCGCGTGCTGGCCTCGCCAGTGGGGCGATCTTCGCACTCCTCGGGGGCGTGATCGCCTGCCAGACCCCCGCTGCAGCCGCAGAGCCGCAAACGTATCAGTTGCGATTCAAGTTCTCTCCACAGCAGGAGTTGTACTACGTCACGCAGAACGATGCGGAATACCTGATCGAGCATGCGGAGGTGAAGCAAACGATCCCTCACACCTCCATGACGATCCGGCACATCCAGGTGTTGGACCTGAATCCGGATGGTTCCGCCAATGTGAAGTTAGTGATCGACCGAGCCCGGATGACCGCCAAGAACGAGGGAGTCGAGTCGCTGTACGACAGCCGAGACGCCGCACATGTGCCGACCGAGTTTGCCGCAGTTCACAAGTCGATCGGGAACCCGGTGCCGGCCCAACTGACGACCTTGGGAAAGACCCTGCCCGCCAAGGAAACCGCCAAGGAAACAACCGCTAACGTTGAACAGTACGACCTGCTGTTTCAGTTGCCGGAGCAGCCGATCGCGATGGGAGCCATCTGGAAAGACAACTTCGAGGCGGAGGTGCAAATCGCTGCGGACAGCATGCTCCATCGCCAAATCAAGTTGCAAAGGCGCTACGAACTCAAAAGCGTCGAAAACGGGATCGCCACCATCTCCCTGAACACGGTCCCTCTCACCCCCCTCCACGACCCGTTCCAGGAATCTCAGTTGGTGCAGCGCAAACCCAGTGGCACCTTGAAGTTCGATATCGAGAGAGGCTGCCTGATCGATCGTCAGCTGAGGATCGACGAGAAGGTCGTCGGTCATGCCGGTCCCGGAAGCGCCCTGACGGTGCAGGTCAGTAAGGTGGACCGCTGGGTGAGTGCCGACCAGTTGCAGCAGGTCGATCTGACGAAACCCCTGGTGCCCGTGCGAGTGGCCGCACGTCCGTAGCCAGAGTCGGCTATTTAGGAGAAATCGCCGACAATCCGGACGCACTCTCGTACGGCGCTGGCTTCAGCCTCTTCTTGCAACTCGCTGTTGGCTAGAATAGAGTCGAGTCCTGTTCCGGGTTGCCGGAGCGGGCCGACCACTCTCTTCTCCGAACTGAGTGGCGGATGTCTGTTCGATTCGGATCGGAAATGACCATGCGGCGTCGAGTTGTTGTCACCGGAATGGGTTGCATCACCCCCATCGGGAAGTCGGTCGACACCATGTGGAAGGCCCTCCAGCAGGGCACCAGCGGGATCGACTGGATCACCCATTTCGATGCCTCGAACTTCCCCACCAAGTTCGCCGCGGAGGTGAAGGGCTTTGATCTCGCCAAATATGTCGAGGATCCCCACCGATTCCAGCACACCGGGCGGAATATCCGCTATGCCATCGGGGCTGCGGCGCAGGCGGTGCAGCAAGCCGGAATTGGGGATCTCTCCGATCCGACGCGGTTCGGGGTCTACCTCGGTGCCGGAGAAGGGCAGCAGGATTTCTACCTGTTCATGCGCATGATCGCGCTCTCCCAGCGCAATGGCGCGTTCGACATGGAGCAATTCACGAAGTACGGGCTGCAGTATCTCAATGCCAATGAGGAAATGGAGCAAGAGCCGAACATGGCTGCGGGTCACCTCGCCAGCCTGTTCAATGCTCAGGGGCCCAACCTCAACTGCCTCACGGCTTGTGCCGCCAGCAGCCAGGCCATTGGCGAAGCCTCCGAGATCATCCGCCAGGGCGAAGCCGACATCATGCTCTCCGGCGGGGCACACAGCATGATCCACCCGTTCGGTTTGACGGGGTTCAATCTGCTGACCGCCCTCTCGACGAATAACGCCACCCCGCAGCAAGCCTCCCGCCCGTTCGACCGCGACCGCGATGGCTTCGTCCTCGGCGAAGGAGCGGCCATGCTGGTCCTCGAAGAGTTGGA
>JAYTWO010000606.1:0-2149 GCA_043743415.1 Planctomycetota bacterium | reverse complement strand
GTCTTGCCCGCCCCATTCGGCCCCAGTAGCCCCGTCACGCCCGACTCGATTTTAAGTGAGACATGATCCAGCGCCCGGAACCGTCCGTAGTCTTTGGTGATCTCCGTGAGTTCGATCAGTGCTGGCATGTGCTGGGGGATGAGAGCCGTGGAATAAGAACACGGGCCGACGGCCCACCCGATGGGAATCCAACCCCGACATACTGCCTGCCAGCGCCACCGAATGCAAGAGGCCAAGCGGCTCCGCTGGTAAAACGGTTGCGGATGACGAAGATGACGAGATCGCCCTCAGCTCTAGCACTCGACTGAACGATCAGCAGCGGAAGCTCTCACCCCCCCAATGGCAATCCGGCCAGAGCCATCCCCTGGGCCAGAAAGAGTCGCCGTGAGAAACGCCCCTTGTAGCGGACAGAGGCGGGGATGCTATTCAACTCGTGCTTGGAGGTCTTCGAAACAGATCGCGGGGATTCAGCCAATAGACTCGGTGAACCCCCGTGAAATGTCTCCGTGGTGAAGCACTGCCTCTCGCCGATCTTGCGGATGCACACACCTCACAGCTGGGGCTTCGCATCCGTTGGCTTGTCGGTCGGCACGCTGACCGTCCCCTGGCGACAGTTCAGACAACACCCTCAATGGTGATGATGCTCGCCGAACAGTTCATGCTTCTTGTCGCCCTTGGCGTAGATATAGGCGATCAGGTCGATGATCTCCTCGCGCGTCAGCTTGCTGAGCAGGCCCTGCGGCATGATGGAGGTCGTCGACTTGCGGCGTTCCTCGATCTCCGCGACTTGCAACACCGCAGGCTCACCCTTCGAGAGAGGGTCGACGAGGACTTTGACCTCGGTCGGGGTTTCCGACACGATCATCCCGCTCACCACCTTGCCCGAATCGAGCACGAAGAGGTACGACTGGAACTTCTCGTTGATCTCCTTCGATGGTTCCAGGATTGATCGCAGCAGCAACTCGGTCGAGAACTTGTTCGGATCGATCTTGGTCAGGTCGGGACCGAGTTCGCGGCCTTCGTTGTTGAGCTTGTGACAGCCCACGCAGTTCGCCACCTTGAAGAGGTTCTTGCCCACCTCGAACGAGCGGCCATGCGGCAACTTCTTCACGTCGCTGATCAGATCATCGAACTTCCATTCGGTGTTGCGACCGACCGACTTCAACAGCTCATCGCTGATTGGGAGCGGATGGGCGGCGAGGTAAGCGTCCGGGTTCGCTTGGTACTCATCGAGGTTCTCCACGACATACAGCGCCCCATACATCCGCCGCCAGTGCTTGGGGTAGGTGCAGACATAGGGGTACACGCCGGGCTGGCTGGGCACTTGATAGCTCAGAGCTTGCGACTCTCCCGACGCCAACAAATGGCTGGAGAGCAGCACCTTGTCGGACTTGGGCACGAAGTGGCGTTCCTTGGCATCCGGTTCGGTCTCGGTTGATTCTCCCAAGAGGCCGATCTCTTCGAGCGAGCCCGGCTTCAGGATCGCGAAATTGTGTGGCATGTTATCCGTGTTGGAGAACCGGAACTCGACCGGCTTGCCCGCCTGGACGACGATCATCTCCTTGTCGTAGATCATGCGCTCGACCACAGTGCCGATCGCAATCACCCGGACATCGAGATTCTCCAGACGATCCGCAATCGCTTTCGCCTGCTCGGGTGTCAACTTGGCCGACAGGGACTTCGCGAGGGCGACCGCATCGAGCGCTGGCCCCGCTGTCCGGAAGCGAGCTGGGATGCCACTCAGATAGCCCACGAGGTTGTCCACCAGTCCGGGAACTTCCTTGGCGGCCCAGTGCTCTTCCGGAATTGTCCGCAGCACGCTGATCGCAGCGGTGCGGTGCCGATCCGCTTTCACCAGCGAGGCGAGGTCGAGAAACTTCTCGGCCTCGTGGCCGGGGATCGCGGCCAGTGAGCGAATGGCCACATCATGCAGTGTCTCCCCACCCCCGCTGACAGTGAGGTTGCCCGCAGCAATCTTCTGCTTCGGCAGATCAGGCCCCGACCAAGCGACCTCCAGCCCGTCACCGCCCCCATTGTCAAAATAGGTGACGACAATCGGGTGCGAACCAGCTGCCAGATCGACAGCGCCGCTCTTCTCGACCATGCCGTGCAACCCGTCGTTGTCGATCAACAACTTGTCATCGATGTA
>JAYTWO010000605.1:0-3570 GCA_043743415.1 Planctomycetota bacterium | reverse complement strand
ATGAGGTTGAGGTTGGGCGAATACGAGGGGAGGAATTGGAGTCGGATGCCGAGCGTCTCGGCCACGTTCATGACGAGCGCGCAGTGTTGATAGCGCGCGAAGGAGGGGAAATAAAGGTGTCAGGAACCAATAAGGCAGTGTGGCCCAGACGTGGCTTTGAACGTCTGGGTGACGCAGGAACAAGAGAGATTCCAAAGGTGAGCCGGTCCTCCGCAATCTCTTGTGGCTCTACCACCCCGACGCTCAAAGTCGCGTCTGGGTCATCCCTCTGAACGGAATCAATTCCGTTCTACTTCCCGAGCACCTTATCAATCGTCTCGCGCAGCACCCCGGCCGACTTCTGCAAGGCGGCCTTCTCTTTGGGCCACATTTCGATTTCGATGTGCTGGATGGCTCCCTTGCGACCTACGATCGTGGGGACTGAGATCGCCACATCGTGCAGGCCGTAGGCTCCGTTTTGGACGGTCGAGACTGGTTGGATGCGGTGGCGGTCGAGGGCGATGTCGTGGATCACGTCGGCGATCGACACGCCCACCGCGAAGCCTGCGCCGCCCTTCTTTTTGATGACCTCGGCCCCCGACCCGCGCGTCCGCTTCTCGACTTCGGCCAGCAGGGCTTGCGTCACGCCCGGCCACTTCTCGATCGGGACTCCGGCGATCTGGGCTGCGGACCAGATCGGGACCATGCTGTCGCCGTGTTCACCGAGGATCGTGGCGGAGACCTGTGTTGGCGGGGCACCAAACTGCTGAGCGAGGAGACTTCGCAGCCGCGTCGTGTCGAGGACGGTCCCCAGGCCGATCACCTGCTGTGCGGGGAGGCCGAGTTCCTGAGCAGCGAGGTACGTCAGCACATCGACCGGATTCGAGACGACGAAGATGATGGCGTCCTTGCGGATGCCGAACTTCTTGAGATCGGTGAGGATCGACCGGAACAGAGTCACGTTGCGGTTGATCAGATCGAGACGGCTCTCCTCCGGCTTGCGGCGGAGACCGGCGGTGATGCAGATGACATCGGCATCGGAACACTTTTCAGTGCCGCCGGAGGTGATCCGCTGGTCGTGGAGCAGGGCGGCTCCGTGCAGCAGATCGAGGGCCTGCCCCTCGGCTAGTTCCGGGTTCACGTCGACCAGACAGATGTCGCGGACGATGCCGCCCGCCTGGAGTGCGAATCCCGCACTGGAACCCACGAGACCGCCGCCGCCGATAATCGAGACCTTCATTCGGACTGTTCCCTGGTAGCTGAGGTGTGCGAGTCAGTCGCGACCCGCCTGGATGATCGTCGGGGAAGAATAGCGAATCTGAGGTGAAAGTCAGAGGGCATTTCGGACTTCTCTCGGTCCGAAGGCACGCCCTGCTCCGCTGCGAAGACTTCGGGTTGCAGCGGAGCGGGAGCGCAATGTGCGTCCCAATCTCCGGCAATTGATCTTGCCCCGCTTACCAATCCGACGAATAATCCTTCGTCGGCCAAGCTCATTCGAAATCTGGCGTTTGCACGGGTCTGCCGTGGAGGACTGGAATCGGTCACTCCCCGGTGTTTGCCCGCTGAGGACCATTCGAGAAGTGAGTGTCGTCTTTCGCTCCGCGAAAGAACGTGCCTTCGCGGAGCGAAAGGCGAAACTCAAACCATTCCGTGCAATCGTCATCCCTTGTCGGCCGATGGTCAATGGAGGTTGTCATGCAGGCTACCGGTGAAGTTCTTCTGAAGCAGTTGTCCGAACGTCCCGACATCCTTCAGTATCGACTGGAGCATTGGCAGGGGTCGTTCGCGGAATACCTCGACTTGGTGAAGAAGAACCCCAAGATCGCCAGGACCGCGTATCAGCGTCTCTACGAAATGATCCTGGAGGACGGGTCCTCTCCGGTGGACGGAAGCCGCGATCTATTCCGCTATCACTTCTTTGACAGCCCCCACAACGGCGGCGAGGACGCAGTGTTCGGCCTGACCAAGCCGCTGATGGAGCTGGTCAACGTCTTCAAATCGGCGGCCATGAAGTACGGCACCGAACGCCGCGTGCTGCTGCTGCACGGTCCGGTCGGCAGCTCGAAGTCGACCATTGCCCGGCTGCTCAAGCGCGGCGTCGAGCGCTACAGCCGCACCCCCGATGGGGCGCTGTACACTTTCGGCTGGAAGGAAGAAGACGGGTCGATCAGCTGGGATCCGATGATCGGCGAGCCGCTGCAATTGATTCCGCTCAGCCATCGCAACGATGTGTGCGAGTTCGTCAACGAGGGGCGCGGAGAGGGGGACTACAAGGTCGAGATCGTGGGCGATGTCTGCCCGCTCGCCCGATTCTTCTTCAAGGAGCGGCTGGAGAAGTTCGACGGCGACTGGACCAAGGTCTTGGAGACGATCGCCTGCAAGCGGGTGTTCCTCTCCGAGCAGGACCGCATCGGCATCGGCACCTTCCAGCCCAAGGACGAAAAGAACCAGGACTCGACCGAACTGACCGGCGACATCAACTACCGCAAGATCGCCACGTACGGGTCGGAGTCGGACCCGCGGGCCTTCAACTTCGACGGAGAGTTCAACGTCGCGAATCGCGGGTTGATCGAGTTCATCGAAGTGCTCAAGCTCGATGTGGCGTTCCTGTATGACCTGCTGGGGGCCTCTCAAGAACACAAGATCAAACCGAAAAAGTTCCCGCAGACCGACATCGACACAGTCATCCTCGGCCACACGAACGAGCCCGAGTACCGCAAGCTGCAGTCCAATGAATTCATGGAGGCCCTCCGCGACCGCACGATCAAGATCGACATCCCGTACGTCACCGAACTGAACGACGAGATTCGCATCTACCAGAAGGACTACAACCCCAAGCGAGTCCGCAAACACATCGCCCCGCACACGCTCGAAGTGGCCGCCATGTGGGCCATCCTCACGCGCCTGGAAGAGCCCAAGCACCACGGCCTGACCCTGATGCAGAAGCTCAAACTCTACAACGGCAAGACCCTCGCGGGCTTCACCGCCGAGAACGTCAAACAGCTCAAGCGAGACACTCGGCACGAGGGCATGCAGGGGATCTCGCCCCGCTATGTGCAGGACAAGATCTCGAACGCCCTAGTGGTGAATCCGTCCGCGACCTGCCTGAACCCGTTCATGGTCCTCAATGAACTGGAGTCCGGGTTGCAGCACCACTCGCTGATCCCGAATGAGGAGCTGCGGGCGAGCTACCGACAGTTGATCTCGGTGGTCAAAGACGAGTACACCGATGTCGTCAAGAACGAGGTCCAGCGGGCGATTGCCTCGGATGAGGACGCGCTCACGCGGCTGTGCTCGAACTACATCGACAACGTGAAGGCGTACACCCAGCGGGAACGGGTCAAGAACCGCTTCACCGGCCAGGACGAAGACCCCGATGAACGGCTGATGCGGTCGATCGAAGAGCGGATCGACATCCCCGAATCGCGCAAGGACGACTTTCGCCGCGAGATCATGAACTACATCGGAGCCCTGTCGCTGGACGGCAAGTCGTTCAACTTCAAGACGAACGAACGCCTGCAGAAGGCGCTGGAGATGAAGCTCTTCGAAGACCAGAAGGACACGATCAAGCTGACGAGTCTGGTGTCGAAC
>JAYTWO010000604.1:0-3658 GCA_043743415.1 Planctomycetota bacterium | reverse complement strand
ATGGCGACGGAGACGAGGGAGTAGACCGCGAATGCGCCCCAGAGGATGCGGCGAGCCAGACGTTCGTCGGCTTCGACAGGGGCCTCAAGCAGCAGTGTCGTCGGGCAGCGCGTGAGCGGCCACCACTCCATCGCGACCAGTCCGAAGACGATCGCCCAATAGAACTCGCTGGTCGTGGCGATGGCGAGTTGCAGCCACTCCGCTCCGAGCAGGTAGGCCACCAACTGCCCCTGTGACCAGAGCAGGAGCAACAATAACCACCGACCCCCACGCACGGCCCAAGTGGCTGCGACCTCTCCCCAGGACCGCCCCGAGAGTCGCGCCGCCAGTCCGGAGCCGACGGCCCACACGATTCCTCCGAGGAGGGACACTGTGAGCAACACGAACTCCGGGCTGTCGAGAGTCGCTCCATACACAGCTCCATCGTCCCCGGCTTCGAGCTGGCCTCCCAGTCCGATCACCAGCGACTGCCAGGACGATTGGCTCCAATACGCCGAGGCAAACAGCCAGTCCTCAAGGATGGTGAGAACCGCCACTCCGAGCGAGAACAGCCCGCCGCACAGGCAGAGCAGCGCGACCGGCCAACCGGGGGGAGCAGTCTGGGATTGGGTGGGTGTGGTCATGGGATGGGAGATCGTGGTGAGGTGGGATCATCCCCGTAACTACGTTCGCCAGAACGTGGGCGAATTGGTGATGACGTTGACGTCTCGAGAAAACCCTGCGGGGGATGTTTGGCTTGTTCGGATGGGAAATGTTGGAGCCCACGTTCTGGCGAACGTGGCTACCTGGCGAATGTGGCTACGAGAACAGACCCTTCTGGTCGGGTTCGGGGCGGCGGCGTTTCGACTTGGCCGGAGCTGCGGAAGACTCGGCCCCGCCGTTCGTGGCCTGCTCGGCATCGAACGTGGCCGAGACATCAAACGGGGCCGTCTCGACCACTCCGGATGCCTGGCGCGAGACGACGATCTCGACCCGCTGATGAGCCTCGTCGAGCAGCGACTTGCAGTGCGACACCAGCGAGACGCCCCGCTCGAACTGGGCCAGCGACTGCTCCAGGCTCACCTGGCCGGTCTCCAGCGCGCTGACGATCTGTTGCAGCTCGCCAAGGGCTTCTTCGAACGGGATGGGATGGGGATTGGACATGGGCTGGCTGCACTGAGAACGCGGGAGGCTCCGAAGCAGACAGTTTATCGGTTTCGCACGGTACGGGGAATCGGTTACAGACGGGTTGAAATGCTGTGATCCACGATCCGCCGTAATCCGTACCCATCCAAGTGCGATGCCAAGCCATCGAGAATCGTCATCAACAGCGCTGGGAGGGTTTTGACAGTGGACTTCTTTTCTTCATTCCAGTCACGACGAAAGATGGCTGACCTGCGAGATGACATCGCAAATCAGGTGACCACCATCGATTCCTTGCGTCGACAGTTGCTGTACGCCCAACAGCGTTTGGACAAGGCGCTGCTGGCAGTCGAGGCACTGGTCGAACTGCTCGCCGAACACGAGATCATGAGTCGTGAAGACATTATGGATCGGATGGAGACGATCGACCTTCGCGACGGAAAGCTGGACGGAAAGGTCACTGCGGAAGTGGTCAATTGCGTGGCATGCAATCGACCGATCAGCCCGAAAATGGCGAAGTGCCTCTACTGTGGTGAGGAACGACCGTCGAGCTCTCATATGGTGAACTGATCTAAAACCGAACAGCCCAGCGGTGGCAACCGCTGGGCTTTGATGCACACGCGAACTTCTCTCGCTGGCTTACAACAGCGACTCAATCAGCATCCGCAGTTTCCGCAACTCCAGCCCGCGCTGTTCCGGATCAGTGCGACCCGGGATCAGCTCGACGGACAGGGCGCGGTTGTATTTCACTTTCCGCAGCACCGCCACCAGCATGCTGAAGTCCACCTCGCCCAAACCGACCTGCACCTGGACATCGGACACCGATGAATCGCGCAGATGAGTGTGGAACGTATACGGGGCCACGAGGTCCATGACCTTGTCGACGGTGGCCGGGTTGACGTAGTAGCTGGGGTCGAAGGTCAGGCCGAGGCCGCGTACCGCCTCGCACAGTTCGACGGCGTTGTGGAGGTCTTCGGACAGTCGCCCGCGCTCGGTGCGAATGGAGACCCGCACGCCCTCCTCGCTGGCCATGCGGACCAACTCCTTGAGCCGGTCGATCTCGGAATTGAAGGGAGTGCCCAGCGGGGACGAGGGAACGCTGATCTGCGTCACTCGCAAGAACTTGCTCGCTCGACAGATCCCCTGGAAGACATTCCCCGGAACGTCATGGGCCAAGTCAAACGCAATCGCCGGAATCCGGTTCTGATCCCGAAACTGCGTCGCGAACTGTTCCGGGTTGGCCGCCACCGTGGATGGCTTGAGGTGGTTGGACTCTTCGTCCAGCCAGATTTCGAGACGGTCGAACTCCAGTTCGACGATCTGATGACATGCTTCGGCGAAATCCAATTCCGCGAAGCACCGTGTGGAAACCGCAACAAACACTGAAACACTCCCTTGAACACCGGCCCAGTGACCACTCAACGGCCACTGTCGAAGTCGACACCGGCAGTTTCTGACGGTCGAAGCTGCCAGTCTGGGTAATCTATGCCGAACGAGCTGTCTCTGCAACGTGTAGGGATGAAACTTAATGGATCAGCTGTGCCTTCGGCAGGGATTGCTCGCGTTGTGCCGGTCGACTGGCCGATAGAGAAGGTATCGGTCTGGATCTCCGGGGGCGATCTCAGAGACGGACCGTGGGAGGCAGAGTGGGACTCTGCACTTCCTCTCGTGGAATCGAGCGGAATTGACGGCGCAGCCTGCGTCCGACTCAGGGGGAAACCATGCCAGCACGGACAATTTACAGTTGGGCAATTCTCAGCGTGGCCTTCACCGCTTGCGGCTGCGGCTCCACTGGAGTGGTGACACGTGGCCAGGACGGTCACGCTCCGGCCCCCGGCCAGTTTCAGTCAAATCGCGGTCCCATCGCGCAGGCCCACGATCACATTTCCGGCCAGCACACCACTTTCTACACCGATGGCAACGGCATGATGGATCAGCACCGTCAAGCCAACTGCCAGCAGAACGGCGGCAACTGTCCTCCTCAGAGCAACTACTGTCCACCGCAGGGCTTCGGTGGGGCCTGTCCTCACGGGATTCAGGGCGGATGCCGTGGCTGTAACACCGGTAGCGGACGGGCCCCCGACTGGTATCCGCAACACCACAAGACCTACTCCTATAGCGTGCCGAACGACCTGTCATACCCGGCCCAGAACGCAGTCGGCGGAGCTGTGGTGTACCCGTACTACACCCACAAGGGCCCCAGCGACTTCTTCCGCCAGAAGTAGTGGGAACACCTCGCTCCCCAGCCCCCTTGGGAACGCATCTCCCCGAAGCTCCGCTTCGCCGCATGCCAAACAACTCTGCCGCGAGTGAGTTCAGACTTCCGAAGACTTCGGAAGTCTGTTTGTTTTGAAGATGCCAACTCCCAGTCGCCCCCGGCGTTACTCGAACATGGTTGCCATGACCGAACGATGTATTTGGGGGGACCAGCGAGCGGTAGACTCACCGGCCTGTTGCTTTAATCGCCAAACTTTTTACCATTCCGCCAGTTGTTGGACCATGGGGGAGGGAGCGGTGATGGATTATTGGGCGGGGG
>JAYTWO010000603.1:0-4394 GCA_043743415.1 Planctomycetota bacterium | reverse complement strand
CGGGACTGCATTCGGGTGGTGCGGCTGACTGATGTCGAGCAGGCTGTCTGCCAGACATTCGGCTTGACGGCGGAAGACTTGCGGTCCGACAAGCGGACGCGCACGGCCACTCAACCACGGATGCTGGCGATGTATTTGGCTCGACGCCTGACCGGGACGGCCTATGCCGAAATCGGCCAATTCTTCGGCGGTCGCAACCACAGTACGGTCGTTTCCGCCGAACGGCGCATCCAGGATTTGGTCTCAACTCACTCCCGCGTTCGTATCGGGGCCCACGATTGGACGGTCGAGGAACTGGTCGAAACGCTGGAACGCCAGATCATGGTCGGGTAAGCCGCACGACAAAAACGCACACTTCACCAAGCCCAGGGAGTGCCACCCCTGGGCTTTCGCGTTGAGCGATCCACGCGATCCACAAATTCGCTCTTTTCAGAAGCGTCAAAGATGCAGTAACGTCCCGCCGCACGTCGGAATGGATTCTGACAGAAGTGGACACAGGGCGGTGACATGCGTCGATTGGCACCAAGTATTCCCGGGATTCTGTTGGTGTGCGCCCTCTTGGGGGGCGCACACTCGACTGTCTGGGCGCAAACCTCGCGGACTGCGCCACTGCCAGTCACATCGGTCGGCCGCACACGGTTGTTTCAGAAACAGCGAGACGATCTGCCGCAGCCCGGTACGCAACCCAAGTCTCCCATCCCGCTGACGCCGCCAGCTCAGCCGGTGCCTCAACCTCAACCGCAACCGCAACCTCTGCCCCCGGCCGCGACTGTGCCAGCAGACCCCGTCGATCCTGTTCAGGCCAATATCCTGGCTCAGGTCAAGCGGGCCATCGAAATCAACAAGCGGCGAATGCTCAATGCCAACCCGGGGGGACATACCCCCTGGATGATCATGCACGGGGTTCTGGCTTTGCGGCAGGAATACCAGCTGCAAATCGGCAACCAGAGGATCAACGGCCTCGATTACATCACCCAGCAAAATCCGATCTACGTGGGGTCTTTGCCCGACCCACTCCAGCCGCCGGGGGCCCCTTGGGTCAACATTCGAGAGCATTGGTTCCAATCCACCGCCTATGGGGGACGGGCGCAGCCCTACGTTGTGTCCTTTGCCTTCGAAGGGCACACCAACCAGTTTCTAGCCATCCTGAGCATGGCGGACCTGCCGCTGAATCAGACCTTCCTGGTCGCCGACTCCCAAAGACCCGGCGCGACCAAGACCATCACGATGGCCGACATGGTGCGTCATGCGAAGATGAACGTGCATGTCGGAAATCCCAACGAGATTGCCTGGACCCTCTGGTTCCTGTCGAACTACCTGCAGCCCGATGAGGAATGGGTGGACAAGGACGGCAAACCCTGGAGCATGGAACAACTGGTCACGGTCCAGACGAACGCCCCGCTGTTTTCTGGAGGCAAGCTACTCGCCCCCTGCGGAGGCACCCACGGTCTGTTTGCGCTCGCCTGTGCCTGCAACTCCTACCAGCAGAAATATGGCCAGTTGGATGGTGCTTGGCTCGCGGCCCATGCCAAGCTCAAGGAACGGATGGCTCAAGCTCGGAGCATGCAGAACCCCGACGGATCGTTCTCGACCGAGTTCTTCAAAACCACCGGTTACTCCGCCCAGATGGGACCGCGCTTCAAATCGTCCGGCCACATGCTCGAGTGGTTGATGATGGCCCTGCCGCCGGAACAGCTCCAGGAGCAATGGGTACGTGCGGGGGTCATGAACGTGGCCAATGATCTGGTGCGCAACGGGAATGTCGGCCTGGGAACCTCCGATACCGGGGCCATGTACCACGCCCTGCACGCGATGGTGCTGTATCGCAACCGCATCGAGCCACCCGGCAGCCCCGTGCCGCCAACACAGGTCGCTGATCTGCCACCAGAGATGAAGAACCCGGCTCCTGGCACCACCCCGCCCCAGCCACTTCTGGTGCCTCCCGTCCCCGGTCCTCTCAACCCCGCCCCCATGACCCCCATGACCCCGATGCCTCCCGTTGTCGACAAGGACTCCGCCCCCCAGACGCCCGCCAACAACTCGCCCGAGGCCACGATGCGGCTACTCAATCCGGCCACCAACAAGCTCATGCCGCTGGGCAGTGCGCGTCTGCTGCTGCGACCGATTACCAACCCGAAGATCACCGAAGCCCCCCCCATGCCGGGGGAGATTCCAGAGCCGCCCCCGATGGCCGAAAGGCTCGTCGAACCAAAGTCGGGCGAACCGGCGAGGATCCCGCTGCTGAGCCCCACTAAACCGCTGCTAGAGAAGCCCGCACCCCTCGTGAAGCCGATGCTTGCACCCAGCGAGCCGAAATCCGAAGGGGCGATCGTGAAGCCGATTACCCAGGACAGGGGAGACGAATCTTCGATCCCGCTCTTCGGAGAGAATCCGGACGAGATGAAAGCCAAGCTGGCCGCCGTCGGCGAGCCGCAGTCTCCTCTCCCGGCTGAGGCCGAAACCGCCCCCGTTCCCGCCCCACCCTCCGAGCCAGCCGCCCAGCAGCCTGCTGATGTCAAGCCGCCCACCTCGACTCCGCTGGTGCCCCCTCTTCCGGAACCAACCCCCGCCAAGTCCCCTAGCAGTTCCGATTAAGCCTGCCTCTTGTCGATTCAGTTCGCGGCAAGCATGGGCACCTCACCTGAGCGGCACGGCGCTCGCCCAATGCCTCAGTCGCCCGACGCGTCAGCGAGGGGCCGAGCGTAGCGAGGCGTGCCGTCAAGACGCGCCTAATTCGGCCAATCAGTGTCCCTCGCCAGCGGCTCACACTCCCGCAGGACACCGAGAATGTCCGCCCTCGCTGACGCGTCGGGTTGCTAAAGTACCAGTGCCACTGGGCGAGCGCCGTACCGCTCACCAACCCGCAGTGCGAGTGATCCCATGCTGCCTCGGACTCTTGAACCGGAAGTGATGGACACCGCTGCCGAGGCGGCGGATTACGACGCGATGGACCACTCCGAGGTCAATCGCCGGTTCGTTGACGATTGGGGGGCAGCTTGCCGCACCGCAGGAATCGACCCGCAGGCACCACGGGACATGCTGGACGTGGGCACCGGCACTGCTCTGATCCCCATCGAGTTCTGTCGGCGATACCCGCACCTCCGCATTTCCGCCATTGATTTGGCGGCGTACATGCTGCACCTGGCGGTGGCCAACGTCGAGCGGGCGGGGTTCAGCCAGCGCATCGAACTCCGGCTCGTCGACGCCAAGCGAATTCCATTGGCCAACGGCGAGTTCGCGACGGTCGTCTCCAACAGTATCATCCACCACATTCCCCAGCCGCTGGAGGCACTGGCCGAAATGGTTCGGATGCTTGAACCGGGTGGGTTACTCTTCGTCCGAGATCTAATGCGTCCTCGAACAGAAGCCGAACTCGAAGCTCTGGTGATGACCTATACGCCGGGAGCCACCCCCAACATGCGGCAACTCTTCCGGCAATCGCTGCACGCCGCACTGACCGTCGACGAGGTGGCTGAAATGCTCGATCCACTGGGGCTGGACCGCGACTGGGTCCGAGCCACCTCGGACCGTCACTGGACGATCTGCGGCGTTGTCCCCGGTGCGTAGAACGGAATTCATTCCGTTCCAGTGCAGCTACAGAAATCGTATTCACCGCAAAAGTCTGGAACACTAATCACCACTGATCGACGCTAATTCAGATTTGGATCAGTGTTGATTAGCGGAGATGAGTGTTCCGATATCGTCGTTCCATTGGCTCGTCGAGTGAACACCAATTCTGTAACCGTTCCCGTATGAAGAGAACGGAATGAATTCCGTTCTCCGACTCGGCGGGCCTACGGCCGCGCGGCTTTCTTGCCGCGTTCCTGGAGGTCAACCGGGGTCTTCTCCAACAGGTAATCGATCACCTTATCGGGAGTGATCCCTTCGCTGTTGGCCTGGAACGTGGTCACGATGCGGTGCCGCAGCACGGGGTGGGCGACTGACTTCACGTCTTCGGTCGAGACGTGGAACCGGCCTTCCAGGATCGCGCGGGCCTTGGCCCCGAGGATCAGGTACTGACCCGCACGCGGCCCGGCTCCCCAGGTCAGGTACTTCTTGATGAATCCATCCGCCTCTGGCTCATTCGGTCGGGTCGCCCGCACAATGTCGCGGGCAAACTCAAACACATGCTCGGCCACCGGCACCTTGCGCACCACTTCTTGCAGGGCCAAAATCTGAGCCCCGGTCAGAGCCTGCTTCAGTTCCGGCTCGTCCCCACCCGTCGTCTGCTTCAGAATCCGCAGCTCCTCAGCTGCGTTCGGGTAGTTCAACACGATGTTGAACATGAACCGGTCGAGCTGGGCTTCGGGGAGGGGATAGGTGCCTTCTTGCTCGATGGGGTTTTGCGTCGCGAGGACGAAGAACGGTTTATCGAGCGTGAAGCTGTGTTTGCC
>JAYTWO010000602.1:0-2375 GCA_043743415.1 Planctomycetota bacterium | reverse complement strand
CTCCAGCTGGGACATGTCGACCACCGAGAACCGCCGATGCACCGGAATGTCCGTCAGCCGAGCCCCGATCTGCACATTCCCGCCCGCCGTTTCGCGATGAGCCTCGAAGTACCCCACCCCCATCCAGACGAAGTAGACATGGCTCTTGTTCGTCGAGTTGTTGGCGATCTTGGCCAGGATGCGGTTGCGGGTGTGATGGTCGATGTCTTGATCGTCCACATCGCCAGAGTCGAACAAGCCCTGCCAAGTGAGGGTAGAAGTGTCGTTCGGAGGAGCCCCGGGCCACAGTCCGGAAGATTTGAAGTCCGTGGGGGTGGCCAGGGCAGGCGTCGGCCCCGTGTAAGTAGTCCCGGTTTGGCGAGCATCCAGAGCCGTCCCGCCCCGCCTGGGTGACGACCGCATCAGGCCGTTCTCCACGCTCCGGTCGTTGAGGTTCGTCGCCGACCAGCCGCTGTCAACCTGGCTCGTGCCGCGGAACGGTCGCGAGACGATCGAGTTGGGAATTGGCAGACCGGGATTCCCCGACGCGTTGGCGAAGTAATCGGTGCCATCGCGGGACTGAAGCAGTTCCAGGAACCAGTTCCGTCCCGGTGTCTGGGTGTCGTTCGTCCCGTTCCCGTAGGCCAGATGCACTTCATCATCCAGCAGCGCCGCCAGGATCGTCTCATCCCGCATCGTGTTGAGGTTGATCTTGCCCGGCACGCGGAACACCGGCTTTGTCGATCCGGGACGATTGTTGGTCCCGGTGAGAATCTCCTCGCTCTGCTGATCCGCCCGACGCGGCACCGTGACAAAGTCGAACAGCCGATACCAGCAGTTCTGGTAGGTGAACGGGTTCCAGCCTTGGTACGGCTTGCCTGGCAAGCCGTTCGGGAAGTTGAACCGAATGCCCGCCGTGAAGTCTCCAGTCATCTTGCCGGAGTTGGTGGCATCCCCACCCGGAGCGAGGTTGAACTGCGACCCACCGTGGATTTCCTTGTAGAACACATTGGTGGTGTATCCGTCGTTGTCTCTCGCCGCATCTCTCAGCTCATCGAGCGGCCAGTTGCCGTACAGCGGCACTGACAGCAGTTCATAGGGCGACGTGAAATCGCGGTTGAAGTGTGGCTCCCAGAGGGTGAACTGAGTCAGGCCGATCGTGGCCAGGGCCCCATTGGCGGCATGCTTGGAAGCGGCCACCGCACTCATCGTGTGATTGGTGGAGTCAGTCCTGGGGTGGTTGACCTGTACGGGATCAAATGGCTGTCGACGCTCCACGCTATTGAGAGTCAACAGGTCTGCCTGAATCGCGGCCTGATTATCCGTC
The DNA here is from genome assembly GCA_043743415.1 of Planctomycetota bacterium. GTDB lineage: Bacteria > Planctomycetota > Planctomycetia > Planctomycetales > Planctomycetaceae > TH-plancto1. The sequence goes on along the minus strand of JAYTWO010000602.1, from coordinate 1,069 downwards.
TGGGCGACATTCAGTTCGGCTGTATCGCTTACTCCCATGTCACGCGAGTCCACATGGAAGCGATCGACTTCGATCCATTCCCCCCGCGTGCTGTCCGTGACGCCCTGGAGATTCTGGCGTCGTTCGAGGACGAGATCGAAACGCTGGCGTGTGGGAGCCGTCCCCGCCGGGTAGCTCCGGACCAGATTCTGTTCTGTGTTTGGGTAAGTCGAATCGGCACTCTGCCCCGCGTAAAAGTAGTAGTCGACATGGTAGGGTGCCGGACCGGTCAACGGGGTGAAAGTCAGGTCGAGGTCAGTCTGCGGCTGCGGATTCTGCTGGTTATTCGTGATCGGAGCAGAACTCGAAGGGAGCACCGCCTCCAACCGGGCATCTCCTGTGTAATCGGCGTAGATGTCCGCCGTCGCCTCCGCTCCCGTCCCGGTGACCACGGTGCCATCGTGCGTGCCGATCAGGAAGTTCCCGCCCGCAGGGACCGTCTTCTTGCTGCCATTGACGGGGTTGGTCATGAATTGGATCGAACAGTCCCGTGTTCCCGTTCCGGAAGTCACGCGGGAGAGGCGCCACCCATCGTCCAGGTTGACTCCCACCGGGAGGCTGTTCCTCAGTTCAATGTGCAGGAACTGGTGGACGGCATCCTCCTCTTTATGCAGCGTGAGTGTCGAATCCCCATCGGTGCGTGGAGTCGTCTGCACGAATTGCACTTCGCCGAAAGACAGCGAGGCCCGTTCGATGCCGTAGACGACGGGACCACCAGTGGCCCAGGACCAGCCATCGGACAGGTTATCGTCGTACTCGAACTTGGTGATCACATCGTCGCGGTCCAGAGCGTCGACATAGTTGATGGCGAATTGGGCCATCTCACGAATCTTTTCCGACTGTGGGTAGACGGTCGTGGCGAGACTCGTGGCGGGGTTGGTTCCGTTGGGAGATCCGACCAGATACAGCAGTGTGTAGATGTCGCGGGCCATCCGCTGCCGATCGTAGCGGGCCCACCATTCGGTCGGCACGACATCGCTCGGGGTCGCGGGGGCGGGTGTGCGGTTCGGATTGACGTTCGAGAGCTTCG
>JAYTWO010000601.1:0-3006 GCA_043743415.1 Planctomycetota bacterium | reverse complement strand
CTGATGATTCAGATCATTGCCCAGGAGGGGATGGCTGGGATTCGCGAAAACCAGCTGGCCTACAAGCATGTGGGCAGTCAACAGGCCAGTCCGTCGGAGACTTTTCACCCGTATATTGGCTGGGTTCATAATCCGGACTTTCTGTCCAATGTGGACTGCTGCGGTCTGGCATTGAAGACCAACCGTTATGGCTTTTTTGACTCCAGTGACGGGGTGCATCGCCGCAGTCCGGATCGCCTGATCGTGGCCATTGCGGGAGGGTCTGTCGCCTGGCAAATGTCGTGCGCGGGGGCCGAGACTCTTCGCCAAAAGCTGCACGAGGTGCCCGCGTATCGCGATCGCGAAATCCACTTCGTCCGACTGGCCCAGCCCGGCTACAAGCAGCCCCAGTCCCTGTACGCTCTCAATTACTACCTGCTCCTGGGGGGGGAGTTCGATCTCGTGATCGGCCTGGATGGGTATAACGAGATTGCCTTGCCTGTCGCCGAGAATTACCCAGCGAATGTGGCTCTCGATTATCCACAGGGGTGGCATGCCCGCACCTTGGACATCGTCGACGCTCGCGATGCCGACTTCTCTCTCCGGGTCTTCGAGATTCGCGGAATCCGTCAGCGTAAAGCCTTGGCGGCGATGATTTCTCCGCTGAGCTGCCTGCCATCGTATCAACTCCTGTGGTTTGTGCGCGAGGAACGCTGGAGAGACGAACTGATTGAGATGGAAACCGAGCTGATGGGGCGCGGCTACGCCCGCCATCGAGGGTTCATCAATTCCGGCCCACACCCCATTGTGCGTGATCGGGACTCAGCGTTACGTGAGAGTGTCCGCCTGTGGAAACAGGCAACACTCCAAATGCACCAGCTGTGCGAGGCGAACCACATCCTGTTTGTCCACGCGATCCAGCCCAATCAATACGACCCCGGGTCGAAGCCACTCTCGGAGTATGAAACCGCGAATTGCTACAGCGACGAAGTGGAGTATGGAGAAATCGTCGCGTTGGGATATCCGCAGTTACGACAGGGGGGCGCAGAGCTGCGGACTTTGGGCGTGCGACATTTCGATTTGACCCAGATCTTCGCACAGACGACCGACACGCTCTATGTGGACCCATACTGCCATGTGAATACACACGGGTCGGAACTGCTGGCAGCAGCCCTCGGTGATCTCGTGATCCACAGCCAGATACCGCCCAGTGAATGACTCGGGAGTGCCAAGTCCGCAAAACGGACGTTCTCGCGGGCAGAGCGGGCGCCTGACGATTCGCACTGACCATCCTTCTGAAAAAAGCGGGCGAAGGGATTCGAACCCTCGACATACAGCTTGGGAAGCTGTCACTCTACCAACTGAGTTACGCCCGCGAGCAGTAAAGCGTATTATGTCTCCCCTAGCCTATGGGTTGCAAGCCCGCCGGACTCAACTCCGGCCCGTGTTTTCAGGAGTTCCGCTGCATGGCGTCCCCCGTCGATCTGTCCGCTCTGCACCGCCACCACCTGGCCCTCAAGGAGGTCCAGGACGAATTGGCCCGTGGACCTCGGCAGGTCCGCGCTCGTGACAATCAGTTGGCCCAGCTCGATGCGGACCGCAAGGCCAAGGAAGATGAACTCAAGCAGACTCGTGCGGCCACCGACCGGAAGAACCTCGATCTGAAGTCGAGCGAGGCCAAGCTCAAGGATCTCGACCGCAAGCAGAATGAGGCGGCCTCGAACCGCGAGTTTGACATTCTGAAGGGGCAGATCGCCGCTGACCAGGCATCCAACTCCGTGCTGCAAGACGAGATTCTGGAGTTCCTGGAAAAGGTCGACCGTATTCAAGCCGAGATCGTGGGGATCAGCGAACGCCGGGTGAAGCTGGAAGCCGAACGCCACCAGTTTGCCGCCCAGTTCGCGCAGCGTGCCGTGGAACTTCGCAAGCGGGAAATCGAACTCCAGGCTCAGGTGACCACTTCGGAGTCGATGATTCCCGAATCGATCAAGGCCCACTATCGACGACTGGTCGATGCCTATGGAGCCGACGGGATGGCCTCCATCGACAACGGGATGTGTACCCACTGCTATGTGAGTCTGACCCCGCAGATTGCCGTCATGATTGACACGGGAACTCCGACATTCTGCTCGTCGTGCGACCGGTTGTTGTACTCGTTGAAGTAGGGGGCCGCTCCAAAAACTGCCGAAGTCTTTGGAGACTTCGGCAGTTTGCAACGGGTCTCGGACAGGTTCCAAGGCATCTGTCCTGCACTCTGGCAATTGTTGATACAATCTCGCATGCCCCTGACCACCGCACACTTATTGGACCTCGAACAAGCCGGGTTGTGGCCCGACTTTCATTCGAAGTTTATCAACTACTCGCAAGAGGCACTGGCTGAGGCGATCCCGCGTGAGTACGAGGCGCGGGTCGGGGAGCAGGTCAATCTATACGAGTACGAGGAGCCAGTCCGGCGGTTCGGGCCGGATGTGGCCCTCCTCGTCAGGTCCGACGCTGCACCCAATTGGCGATCAGAAGCCGCACCTCGGGATTCGGGGAACGTGGCCCTGCTCGAACCAATCACTATTCCTCTGGCGGAGATTCTCGAAGAGGTCCGGCAGCCGTTTCTGGAGATCATTCATCGGCCCGATCGGTCGTTGGTGACGGTGCTGGAGTTGCTCTCCCCGTCCAACAAGGCGGAGCCGGGACGGGCGCGGTATCTGGCCAGGCGGCGGTCGCTGATCGAGTCGCCAGTGCATCTCGTGGAACTCGACCTGCTGCAGGGGGGCAGGCGTCTGCCGTTCGGGGCCGTGCTGCCGGAGGGGGACTTTTATTGCATGATCTCGCGGCTGGAATTGCGGTATGACTGCTTGGTCTACACCGGGCGTTACGGAGACGCCTTCCCCCACTGGCCGGTCCCGCTGCGGTCTCCCGATCCCGATGTGAGTCTCGACTACCAAGCCCTGCTTGAATTGACGTTCACCCGCGGTCGCTACGAGCGCAGCTTGGAACGGAACTGAGAGTCGCCTTTCGCTCCCCGAAAGAACG
>JAYTWO010000600.1:0-3236 GCA_043743415.1 Planctomycetota bacterium | reverse complement strand
AAGTGATGTGGCGCGGCCTCCGCCGCGTGTTCGACTTCAGCTTGGCCTGGGCCGCCTACCATGCCCTGGCCTCGCCGAGTTGTGTATAAGGATGAGAGCAAAGCTGGGGAACCAGGACGGGTGGAACGAGTCACGGGCTCAATGCGTCGCTGGGAACGCTTCCAATGCCTCGACCACATGCACGCGATGGGTCTGCGGCTCCAGGGGAATCGTCTCGCGCAGGCCACTCGGCCAACTGATCTCCAGCCGCACGGGGTTCTGTCCGGTTGGAACTCCGAACAGCAACCGCGGATCACCGGTGGAGGCAAAACTCCCGCCGCCGCGCCATTGCCGGATTTGAGTCGCCTGCGTCGTGATGAGTCGGACCACGGTGCCGATGGCCCAGCGGGGGGACTTGGTCCCCGTGAGTTCCACCGTGATCGAACGGCTCACTTGCGGTCCCTGGTTTTCCAGCACCGCCACCGGCTGGTTGATGTGCGATACCACGAGGTCTAAATCGCCATCCAGATCGAGGTCGCCCGCAGCGACCCCTCGGCCCGGATGAGCGATTCGGAAGTACGCCCCGCTGAGTTCGGCGACGTTCTGGAACTGCTTCCCCGCCAGATTCTCCATCAGCACCGGCAGTTGCTTGACCGGGGCCTTGTGGGCGTGGCGAACGACGTGCCCGTTACTCACGAACACATCTTCGTCGCCATCGAGATTCCAGTCGCCGAAGACCACGCCCCAGCCGACGTACGCCTGGCCGATGCGGTCGAGGCCGGTCTCGTGGCTGACATGCTCGAACTGCATCCCGCCGAGATTCTTATACAGGCCGAACGTCTCGTCCTCGAAGTTCGCCACCCATAAATCCGGCAGGCCATCCAGATCGAAGTCGCCCAAGTCAGTCCCCATCGAGCCTTCCGCTGCCCCGAGCTTACTGAGGCTCACCCCGCTGATCAGCCCGCGTTCTTTCAACCGCCCGTGGATGTTCTCATACAGGAACTTCGGTGTTGTATCGTTGCCGACATACACATCGACATCCCCATCGAGATCGAGGTCCGCCACCAGGGCGCTCATCCCCTTGCCCCCCTCGACCAGCCCGACCTGGGTCGATCGATCACGAAAGCCTCCGGAGCCATCGGCCTCGAAGACGGAGTCGGTCAACCCCTCAAACACCAGCGGTGAACAGACCTCGCGCAGCTCCCCGTGGGTGTAACAAGGCGGGTCATTCTCTTTCGACCAGTTCACATAATGCGTGACATACAGGTCGAGGTGCCCGTCCCGATTGAAGTCGCCCCACGCGGCACTCGAACTCCAACTGGCATCCGCGCTCAGACCAGATGCAGCGGTGACATCCTCAAACGTCCCGTCCCCCAGGTTGTGCCACAGTTGCAGTCCGCCATATCCGGTGACGAGGGCATCGACGAGGCCGTCCTGATCGAAGTCGGCTGCGGCCACTCCGTGTTGATAGTGACTCGGAGCGTGGATCCCTGCGGCCAGTGTGACGGGTTCAAACCGCGTGCCTCGATTGCGAAAGAGGGCACACGGCAGCCCCGTCGGTTCGGCGGTTGGACCCGCGAACTGGCCGCCGCCAACGCCCCAAATGTCGGGCCGTCCATCGCGGTCGTAATCGAACAGCCCAATGCCACCGCCCAGTGTTTCGAGGATCGCATAACGCCCCGCTTGCTCCCCGTTCTCGTATTGGAACTTCACGTTCCAGGCGGTGGCCTGATCGACGAACTGCACTGGCGGACTCGGCGGTGTCACCGCAGGTGGGGGCGGCGACGGAATGCGAGGACAACCCATCGCGCACAGGGGCAACAGGACTGCCATCAGCCTCGCGAGATTTCGAATCCGAAATGTGCCAATCACAACCATGCCCACTCCAGGGGTAGGGTGGGACAAGCTCGCTTCGAGCGCTGGCCCACCACCGGCGACGTGACCCAAGGCGAGCGGACAGAGGAAGTCTACCGAGTAGGACGGCCTTTCCAGGCCGTCTGGTCGCATTTCTCGCGGTGAGACGGCCTGGAAAGGCCGTCTTACGGGGAGACTATGACCGACCGCTCGCCCAACAGGACAATGGTGGGCCAGCGCCCAAAGCGGCTTGTCCCACCCTACGACCTTGATCAACTACTCCAGCGGCAGGCCCGCCGCTTCCGTGATGCGGTCGAAGTAGGCCCGGCTGGTCGTGAAGTTCACCAGTTGGACGACCTTGCGGGGACCAGCCAGCTGAAGAGCCTCGGCCACGTCCGCATCAGTCAGAGCGATGGGTGACATCGCGAGATCGCGGGCGAACCGGAACAGCGCTCGCTCCTCGGCGGTGAACTCCTGCCAGTCGCCATCGAGCGCGTACACCTGCTCATCTGTTTGCCCGAGCTTCCGCAGCTGGGCTTGAGCGCCGCCAGTGGCGTACCACGCACGATCCTGACGGGCGATAATCCAACTCACCTGGGCCTTCAGAACCAGTGAGAGATCGCCGCGTTCGGTGGTCATGGCTTGCAGGCTGTTGAGCCGACCGCGTCCCTCGTTGGGGAACGTGGCCATGAGCCGCATCCAGTTCGGGACCGGTCCATCGGGAGTTTCCGCCGACCACACCTTGTGTACTGCCTCTTCGGTTTGCAGAGGCAGACGCGGCTTCCGCGTGCGAGCCGCTTGCAGCCCGGCTTCGACCTCAGCTCGGGACTCCAACGCCGGGCGATTACTGATCGCCGTCTTCGAGGGCTGCCCAGCTGCGTCCAGCGAGACCGGCACGACGAGTGACAGCGACTGGGTGAAGTCCGCAGCGGTCGGCGTCAGGAACGATTCGTTGGGAACGGGGCGATCCTTCGGCAGGTTCTCGGCTCGGCGAAAGAAGCTCTCACCCGACTTGGATTGCGGGATACCGGCCCCTTCCTTCCAGCGATTGATGGCATTGTTGCCCGCTGTGGAGAGCGTCATCTCCAGGATCTGGGCGTCGGTATAGTGCGGGCGCAGAGCGACGATGTCGGCATCCGTCAGCTGATGTGGCGAATAAGTGATCTTGCGGGCATAGGCGAACGCAGCCTGCTCCGCTGGGGTGAACCGCTTCCAATCGAAGTCGAGCGCTGCGATCTGCTCTTCGGTCATCCCGGCTGCGGAGAGTTTTTGTTCCTGGTGGCCGAGGCAGTATTGGCAGTTGTTGGTGCGGGCCACGATCCAGAAGAGCATGGTCTTGAAGGAGTAGGTGAGCGTCATGTTCTCATCGGCATTGCGAGTGAAGTCGCGGGCGGGGGCGGGGG
>JAYTWO010000599.1:0-1678 GCA_043743415.1 Planctomycetota bacterium | reverse complement strand
CGAAGTGGGCACTCGCCGGACCAGGGTCGAGAAAAGTCAAACAACTCCTGGAAAACCTCGTGGCAATGAGTATGTAAATGTGCAAAAGTCGAGGCTACGCGGCAGGTGGGTTGGCCGCCTCGAACTCCTGCATCGCCGCCACCAGGGCATCGACCCCTTCCGGTGGGAAGGCGTTGTAGATGCTGGCCCGCATGCCGCCGACGCTGCGGTGGCCCTTCAGGCCGTCCATGCCGCGTTCCTTGGCGAACGCCACGAACTTGTTGTCCAAGTCTTCGTTCCCAGTCACGAAGGTGACGTTCATTCGCGAACGGCTCGTCTTCGCAGCTGTGGGCTTGAAGAGCTGGCTTTTATCGAGAGCGTCGTAGAGCTTGCTCGCCTTGGCTTCGTTGCGAGTGGCCATCGCGGAGAGGCCACCTTGGGCCTGAATCCACTTCAGCACGAGTCCGACGACGTAGATCGAGAAGCACGGCGGGGTGTTGTAACAGGAGTCGTTCTCGGCGTGCGTGCGGTACTGGAGCATGGCTGGGATGTCGACAGCTCCCTTGGCAATCAGATCATCGCGGATGATGACGATTGTCACGCCCGCCGGGCCGAGATTCTTCTGGGCACCCGAGTAAATGAGGGCGTGCTTGGCCACATCGATCGGTCGGCTGAACATGTCGCTGCTGGTGTCGCAGATCAGCGGCACGCCTTCCGGGGCCACGGGGTCGGCTTGGAACTGCGTGCCGAAGAGTGTGTTGTTCGACGTGTAGTGGATGTATGTCGGGGCGTCGCTGTAGGTCACCGTATCCGGGATGTACGAAAAGTTGCGGTCCTGGCTGGAGCAGGCGATGTGGACCTTGCCGAAGCGCTTGGCATCCTTGGACGCCTTCTCGGCCCAGGAGCCGGTGATCAGATAGTCAGCGGTGTCGGTCTTGCCGAGGAAGTTCATCGGCACCTGGTAGAACTGCGTCGAGGCCCCGCCGCCCAGGAACAGGATCTTGTAGTTCGAAGGAATACTCGCCAGTTCACGGAACCGGGCGTCGACCTCTTCCAGGATCTTGATGAACGCCTTACCGCGGTGGGAGTGCTCGAGAATGCCAATCCCGGTGTTGCCCAGCGACAGCAGGTTGTCGCGGGCCTCTTCCAGGACAGGCACCGGGAGGATCGCCGGACCGGCGGAGAAGTTGAAGATTCGCTGAGCCATCGCACTGTTTCCGAGAGAAGCTGACGGGGGAGACCGCAGGTATATCGGGAGAAAACGAACCCCGTCAATCGGGGAAGGCTGATGAGAACGCAGATTCCCGCATGTGGAGGCGATCCATGCCCTCTTTCCCAAGCTCCGCTTCCGCGAAGTTCCGCTTCGCCTTGAGTGCCGAAAGCCCCTCGCATCGTGAGTGACCGCCGCCACGTGACTGCGATCACCCCAGACGGCGGTGGCTTGGCACGCAGCGAAGCGGATCTTCGGCGAGATGCGGTCCTCAGCGGAGTTGGGGACCGAGGTGAAACTGCTGGATAGTGTGGTGAACTCACCCCGCCCGGTTTGGGACTGAGATCCAAATCAGGCCGCAATGGCCCTGCGCGGGGAGCGGATGCCGAATATCGTCAATGGGTTGTGAGTGGGGGCCGTGGGATAGGCTTCCAGCCTGTCAACTCCGGCGAATGCGTGGCTGACAGGCTGGAAGCCTATCCCACGGGG
>JAYTWO010000598.1:0-1969 GCA_043743415.1 Planctomycetota bacterium | reverse complement strand
TGGACTTCCCCACGATTCGTGGGCGCGGGAAATGGGTTACAGGGCTTCGGCGAATTGAGCGGGTGATTTGTAGCCGAGGGCAGAGTGAATGCGGATGCGGTTGTAGAAGACTTCGATGGATTCGAAGAGGCTTTGACGGGCCTGGGCGTGGGTCAAGTAGTTCGCGTGGTGGACGAGTTCTTTCTTCAACGTCGCGAAGAACGATTCCATCGGCGCGTTGTCCCAGCAGTTCCCTTTGCGGCTCATCGAGCAGGTGATGCCGTGCTTGGTGAGCAGGTCTTGATCGTGTTCGCTGGCGTATTGAACGCCGCGATCGGAGTGGGCCACGAGACCCTCTCCGGGCAGTTCACGCTGGACTGCCATCTCCAAAGCATCGACCACTAATCGGCTTTCCATCGAACTCGACATCGACCAGCCGACAATCTTCCGCGTGCATAAATCTTCGACCACCGCCAGGTACAACCCCCCCTCTTGAGTCGGGATGTACGTGATGTCAGTGGTCCACGTTTCGTTCTTGGTCGAGGGCTGGAAGTTCCGATCCACGATGTTCGGCGCGATGGGGTGCGGATGATTCGAGTCGGTCGTGCTGACTCGAAAACGCTTGTGCGACTTGGCTCGCAGGTCGGCTTCTCGCAGGTATTTCTCCACGGTTTTACGATTGCAGGCGAGTCCGTGCTGGAGCAGCACTCGATGCACTCGATGCGAGCCATACGTCATGCGGCTCTCCGCGTGGACCTCGCGAATCACCTCCGTCAACGACTCGCGCCGCAGCTCCGTCTCGCTCGGTTCACGAACTCGCCAGGCATAGAATCCACTGCGTGAGACCTCCAGCACTTCGCACTGAATCGTGATCGGCCAGCGCTCGCGATGCTCGTCGATGAAGGTGTATCTCACTTCGACTCCCTCGCGAAGCAGGCCGTCGCTTTTTTTAAAATGTCACGCTCCATCTTCAGCCGCGCGTTCTCCTCACGCAGCTGCCGATTCTCTTCCTCGATGGCGGTCCGCTGACCCGATCCCGGAAACGCCCCGTCCCCCTCGGCTTGGAATTTTAACTTCCACGATCGCAACAACGTCTGGTTCACCCCCAACCGCCGGGCCGCCTCCGCCACCGACAACCCCTCCCGCGCGATCAGCTCCACCGCCTCTCGCTTGAACTGCGCGGTGTGCGTCCGACGACCAGTGGACGACTTCGCCATGGACACGGATGACTTGATTAATGACTTCGATACAGACAACTTCGACTTCACGGACTTCTCGGACATGCGGCGATCTCCTCAAGGGATAGGATACTCTCCATTTCCCGCGCCCACGAATCGTGGGGAAGTCCAAACAGTCTTGAAAGAGTCAAGTAGCAGCCAGCCATGATGGCCCAGTTCAGTGATACCCACATCGCCGAACGGCAGATGTGATCCCACCCGTCGCCAGCAGTCAGCATCCCAATACATCAGAGTGGATGGTCAAGTGTTCCAGTCGGATATCAACGACGAGAACCGCCATCACCGCCAGACAATCGACCGCATCAGAAACCACATGATGCTATCGAGTCTGTACAGCGGGGCTGGACTCGCTGTTGCTGATCGAAAGCCTCTTTTGCCCGGTAATGCCATTTTGGCGTACAGACCAGATGCCTCGAATCAGGCTCTTTGGGAAATCGATAACATCAGTCGCCGAATGTCGCGCAAAGGCGAATTGCCCGCGATGTCAGACGTTGTTGCCAAGATGATCGAACGGGCGGTTCACCTCAAAGAAAGTGCCCGTGCAATTCTTTCCGTGATCTCAACCATCCCGGCAACTTCTTCGGTTCTCAACCGCTTGAGCAACGTACTCCGACTGGAGGTCGATCCTTGCGAAGTGACTTCCGTACAGTTTTTTTCTCGTTCAGAGTTTGCCATGTTTCCTCCTTCCGATGAATCGTCGGTTGTGGAACTTCACTCGCGTCGTCGACTTCGATTGCGAAAAACGGTTTCCA
>JAYTWO010000597.1:0-11208 GCA_043743415.1 Planctomycetota bacterium | reverse complement strand
CGATGCCGCGTTGTTTCAGGTTGGTTCTCTCGGACCAGGCTTTGGTCTCGGACTGCAGCTTTTCGATCTCCCCGATGCGGCGACCGGTCAGGCACTGGCAGGGTGGCCCAGACGCTGCTTTGAGCGTCTGGGTTGTGGAACAACAAGAGGTGACAGTGGAGACGCCCGCCCTTCAATCCCTCTTGTTCCTCCGTCACCCAGACATCCAAAGCGATGTCTGGGCCACCCCGCCACCCTGCCGAGCCACTTTTGGTGTTAAACAGCAGAAAACCGCCCATATAAGGTTCCTGACACCTTTTCTGCTTTTCCAGTGATCAGCCGCTGGGCGATCGCCCACCGTTGAAACCGGACATCTAGGGCGTTCCGGCTGATCGGTCGATTCTCATCGGCCGCTCGGCTTACTGTTCCGTCACTCCGCCCGGTTCCTCGGTCGGCAGTCCTTCCGGGGGGAGGGTGCTGGGGAAGGCGAGGGGAGGCTCGGTCTCCAGGGGGAGCAGATCGACGGGTGGCTCGATCGTGTTTCCCCGCAGCGGGGGCTCGTCTGGCATCAACTCGGGATCGATCGGCAGCTCCGATTCGGGGTCCGCTGTGAGGTCGGCCTCGTCTCCCAGGACCGGGTCGACCCACGCGGGGATCGACGAGGGTTCGGACGATGGACGCCGACCGACCGGGATCGATGAGGGCACGATTTCGTCTACGGACGCGGGTTCGCGACCTCCGTTCCGGGGGCCAACCGCCGGGGTCGGCAGTGCGTCCTCATCGATGAGGGTTGGCTCGCTGGCCGGGATCGAACTCTTAGTGGGAGACGGCAGCACCGGAGTCGGAGTCGGCCCCGGCAGCACAGCCAGCCATTCCGAGTCGGACTGGCTGTCGAGTTCGTTGGCCTCCAGGGTCCAGTTCAGCGGCAGCCGACCGGAGCCTTCAGCCAAGGCGGCGAACAGCGCGCGACGCGACTCGTTGGGAGTCAGTCGGCTGATCTTGTGCTCGACCAACTCCCCGAACCGATGCCGCAACTGAGCGGGTACTTCCACCAGCAGGCGAATGCCAGTGGCGTCGGCAGTGCCGACGTTGGTGACGGTGTAGTACGCCTCGACTTCTTCTCCGACCTTCACCGCGTTCGGCGGATCAAACTCGATGACGAGCTTGGGCTGGCCGGGAACTGAGGGACGCTGCACCGCCTCGGGGACGACCTCGGGCTGCACCGGTTCCGGTACCGGTTTCGGCTCAGCGGGCAACGCGGGCTGTGCCTGTTGAGTCTCGCGGACCAGCGTCTCGCCGATGATGGGTGCGGACGAGAATGAGACGAGCGTGTCCTGCGCGATGGGTCTCCGCTTGTCGGGCTGAATCGTGACACTGAGGTGCCGTTCCTCGCCCGGTTGCAGTTGAGCGAGATCCCAGATGAGGTGACCGTAGTCGGGCGAGACCGAGGCCCGTGGATCGCAATCGACCACGCGATTGATGTCGGAGATGTACTCTTCGACCATGGCCGCCTCGACCGGCTCCTGGCCGTTGTTCGTGACCGTAATGATGTAGGTCAGCGGCTCATCGGGAGAGAGGACTTTGGGCACGCTCTTGGAGATTAGTAGCGTGGGGGCCTTCTCCGATTGTGTGCGGTAGTCACCGACTCCCGGATCGTAGGTGTATTCGGGGATCAGGGGGGCCAGTGGAGGGGCCTGGACGCGGGCCTGCCGGATGTAGGACTGGAGCGGGTGTTCGTCCGGATCGGCATGTTGGAACAAATGTCGGGACCAGGCGTCGCGCTGGGCGATGGACGAGCGTTTGGGGATCAACACCTTCGAGTGGGTCGTCACCTTCTCATGCTGGTCGAAATCCTCGACCTGGGTCCGCTGCATGCGGACCGTCAGTTCGCCGGTCAAAAACTCCTCGGGACCGGACTGGTAGTCTGGACCGGTCTGGTAGCCCGCGGGCAGAGCGAGATCTTCCTCCCGCAGGACCGGCATGTCATAGCGGTTAATCAACGGGCGGACGGTCGTACCGGGAGAAGCCTGGACCTCCGTCTGCGCCAAACGCGGAATGAACAGCGCCACCGAGAACAGCACCCCGATCACTCCGAAGATGGCCGAGATGGTCCAAGCCTGGAGGTACTTAATCGGCAGGAAGAAGAACCGCTCGATCCGCCACAGAATCCGCAGCATCTCGATATAGGGCGCAGCGATCCACGGGAAGATGTGGCGAGGCTGTACCAGACGTCCTTTTCTGGGCACGGTCCAACTCCTGAGTGACCTGCGGCGGGATGCGGGGTGGCCTGAAGATCCTCCGGTTGACCTACCGAGACCGCCCGATCCGCCGCGTGCGTGGGGGTGGAATAGCAAAAACTGCCGGTTGGGGAAAGATGAGTTGTATCAACCTTCCGGTTTTGACTGGTCATAATGACAAAATGGGATTTCCGGTGGTCCGAAGACTCAGTTTCCCTCTCGACACGTTCGGGGAAACCGACTTACAAGTGATGTTGGCGTGGAAGGTGTTCACGCTGTGATCCCGAGGCTTCGCGCCGTCGGGACACTGGCGAGGCCGGGGGGTGTTCCTGCGGTCTCCGTTCTCCCGCACTGTGTGTTCCATCGCAGCGCGGGTGGCGTTCCCTCCTGAGAGCGATCATGACTCCGGAGACTTTGATGCGGCGACCTCAGCTTTCCACCGAACTCCTCTCGGCTTCCGGGGCGAGTTCCTCTTCCGCGCGGACCCAGGCGGTGCGGTTCCCTTGCGCCCTGCTGGTGGGGGCAATCCTGCTCGTCAGTGGTTGCCAGTCGACCAATAGCCTGACTCGCCTGTTCAGCAAGCCGAAGCTGAACAAGGACAAGTCCGTTCTCGCAATACTCGACCAGGATCGGGACCAGGATCGGGCGGGCCTGCCGCTCTCCTCGAAATCCAAGTCGAAACCCAACGGCGATTCGCTGCCCGTGCTGCTGGACCGCGCGGAGAAAGCCCTGTCGATCTATTATACGGACGGCAGCCCGGCCCATCTGACCGAAGCCCACCGCTGCTATGAGCAGGCCCTCGCGTTGGAATCAGGCAACCCCGAATCGCATCACGGGCTGGCCATCGTCTGCGATCTGCAGAAGGACTATTCGTCGGCTGAACTCCACTATCGAGCGGCCCTCGACGGAGATCCCGACAACGGCAAGATCCTGGGGGATCTGGGCTACTGCTATGTGTTGCAGAACCGGTTCTCCGAGGCCGAAAGCACCTTGCTCAAGGCGACCAAGCTCGATCCCAGCAACACGCAAGCCGTCAAGAACCTGGCCTATGTCTACGCCAAACAGGGGAATTACAACCTCGCCGATTCGACCTTCCGCCGCGTGATGAATGAAGTCGAAGTCCGCCAGGAAATGGCCCAGCTGTTCCCCCACGGTCGCCCCGATATGGCTCGTGAGGGGGAACGCGGCAAGCTGCCGTGGCAAAAGAATGACGGCATCACGACGGATGAGTTCAAACAGCGAATGGACAACGCGCGGGAACAGAGCCTGGCCGAGATGCGGGACAATCACAAGACCCTCGATCAGGCTTCAGCCCCGGCCCTGACGATCGAACAACAGCAGGCTCAGATTGCTCAGTTGAAATGGGAGCGCGATGAGGCCCTCCGCATGGTGGATGCCCGTGCGCAACAGTCGTCGAACACCCCATTGGTTCTGGACTCCCCTCCCCTTCAGACCGGCGGAGTTGTGCCCGCCATGCAGATTCAGCCGCAGATTCCGTCGCGCCCGGCGAATACGATCGCCGGAACACCGAACTCGGGGAATCAACCGAACTCATCGGGCAATCGGGTCCAGAATGGATTCTATCCCAACCGTCCTTTGCCTCAGCCACCACAAGACCCCCACGACATCATGCAGGCGGGAAGTCAGAACCAGGCGGGGGGGCCGAATGGTCAACGTATCGAACCCGCGATCCATCTGACCGATCGCGAGATCGACCCGCGAACGGGTCGTCCGCGGAACACGCAGATTCAGCAAATGGAGGGGCGAGAGCCGCTGCTGGTCCCGAATGGGCTCTCCACACCGGATCAACAGGATCCACAGTTTCACGGTCCAGGGGCAGCTTCCTCGGGCCGGGCTGCCAGCTTCGAAGAGGCCAAACGCCGCGCCGCAATGGCCGGACTCGGCGGCCCCGAGATGATGTTCCCCGTCACCACTCCCGAGGGCGGCAACCGCATGGCCCCCGGTTCCGGCAGCACCTGGAACGGTGGCCAATTTCCACAGCCGCAACGTTTTCTTCCGATGGATGCCGCTCCCCACAATCTCCAGCAGTTGATGGACGCCCCCTCGGGAGAGATGACCGTCCAGCCCAACCACATGGGCCAACTGAACTCACCCGCCGGTCGCAGCTTCAGCAACCCCAACTTCCAACAGCCCCTCTCCCCGCAGATTCCGCTCGACAGCCCCCTGGGAAATCAGGGGACGAACTACGCGAATCAGGTCGACTCCGCTCAGCGTTTCAGCCAGCAGCAGTTACAGCAGTCTCCCCCTTCTCAGCAGCAGTACGAACAGTACTCATCGCAGCCGAATGGGGACATGACCATCACTCCCCGTCCAGCCAATCGGTACAACCCCGGCACCGATCCCCGCGATAGTGTCAACTCGGAGTTGAACCAGTACGGCCAATCGTTCCAGCACAATTCCGCACAGTCCCACTCGAACAGTTGGAACCAGACTCCGACCCCGTCGAACGGTCTGTCGAATCCCCCTCGGGCTGAGAGTCCGAGTCAGTTGATGGGATCGAGTTGGAATCAGCAGCAGTTAGCCCCGCAACTGACACCGCCGCCGTATCTAGGTCGCTCGAATCAGTCCGCCGGTGCTGACCAGTATTCGACGCAGCGCGGGTACGAAACACAATATGGGGGAACCGATTCTCCCCAGAGTGGCGGTGAGTCCTACGAGGGATCATCAGCCAGCGCGAGGTACTCCGAACCCGCACCGATCTACTCCCCCGGAGTCCAAGCTCCCCCCGCCTATCACGGCGGCAGTCGGTCTTCGTATTCAGGTGGCCCAGGCTACAACGGACCGCGCATCACCCCCGCCAGTCGATAGGCGAGGGCTCGATCTTATCAAGTCGCAGAATTCGTTAGAATTCTGCCGTCCGAAGGTCTCCGAACCGGGTCCGACAAAAGTCCCGCCACCGGGCTTGCCCCGGTGGTTCCCTCGCTTGTGCGCTACGAAACGCCAGCGAATCTCCGAGGACCACCCCGACAAGCGCGGGTGGCGGGAATACGATTTGCAACCGCCTGCCTGATCGTCGCCGCAAGTCGGATGAATCACATCGCCTGCCCGACGCTCACCTGGCTAATCCATTTGCAGCCAAGTGCGGTGTGAGACCGGAATCCCGTCGATGGTTTCCGGGCTCGTGGCGATCCTCTCGAACCCCGGCTCTGGGGCGGCTGAAGAGCGGAGGGGGCCATGCCGCCAAGTGATTGAGCTTTCGGTCCCCAGCTTCTCAAACCACCCCACCGCCAGTCGGCCCATCGTCCAGCGGGCGTTAATGTCTTGCAGGGGGCGAGTCCGGGGGAGGTTCCAGTCCGGGTGGATGTACCGCATGGCGTCGATACCGACGGGGCCGAAGTACCCACGCTGAGCGAGGTCTTCGACCACCGGGCGAGTGGCTTCAGCAGCTGGCAATGCCCATTCGGAGAGTGTCAATGTCTTAGTGGGATAGGCTTCCAGCCTGTCGTTCTTGTGAACGTGGATGGAACCAGCCAACGCAGATGGAGAAGACGAGGTGGGATCGGCTTCCAGCCTGTCGTTCTTGTAAACGTCCTGGGCAGTCATGACAGGCTGGAAGCCTATCCCACGGGCCAACGCCCGCGTACCAGCATACTGCCCACGGGCATCCACCAATAATTCGGTGATCGCCACCAACTGAGGCGGCCCACCTTGGGGGATGTGCCACTGAATCCCGATCTCGGCCTCACGCTGCAGCCACGGCTCCCAGCACACCACCCCATCGCGTGCCAGCCGCTGCTTGACCCATTGAATGTCGGCGCTCGAGATCATCGGCCCGCGACCGAGGATGCGTTCGCGGGCGGCGTGGCTCCAGTTGGCCTTGATGACCCACGCGGTCGTCGCGGGGAGTCGCTCGACGCAAGCGAGTACTTGGCCGAGAGTCCGGCAAAGGGTGGCGAACTCCGAATCGTCGCCGGGCGGCTCTTCCCGCGGGACCGAGTATTCGCGGCTATTGGCCAGTCGCACCACATCCCGCGGCGGGGCCTCGACGACCAGTCCGTGCTGCTCCCCGAATTCGACCGCCGCCAAGGACCAGCCCCAGGGCTCGAGGTCCATCCCCGCCGGAATGTCGCGGGCTTCCGAAACGAAAATGTCCGCTGGCAATCCCCACTGAGACAGCGAGGCCAGAAATTCCTCTGGCAGCGTCCCCGGACACCAGATGCGGTCCCC
The DNA here is from genome assembly GCA_043743415.1 of Planctomycetota bacterium. Lineage (GTDB taxonomy): Bacteria > Planctomycetota > Planctomycetia > Planctomycetales > Planctomycetaceae > TH-plancto1. Next base: position 4,804 of record JAYTWO010000597.1, on the reverse strand, counting down.
CGCCTCGGCTACCGCCAACCACGACGAGGCCAACTCAAGTAGCAATCGCTCCAGCCGCGCGGGTCGTAAACCCTCACCGCGCAGCTGGTCTTCGAAGTCGAAGTTGCCGTAGAAGAAGCGGTTCATGACGTAGAACGGAATTCATGCCGTTCTGGGGGCCGGGGAACGGAATGAATTCCGTTCTACTTCGGTCAGGTCTAGTGGGCGTGTCCCTCATGACCATGCTCACCGGTGAGAGAGGTCTTCAACGTCTTATCGCCGAACTTCAGGCTCAGATCGCCGGTCAGACCTTCGATGTCCATCACCGCACCGGGAACCTTGTCCGCTCCCAACTCGAACCGCGAACTCTGGCCGTCCTTTTCGGTGTCGAGCGGGGCAGCTGTCAGGTCGAGAACGACCTCCTTGCCATCAACCTTGGTGGTGATCTGGAGCGTGCCGTTCTCGACGGGCTTGGCAGCCTTCATCGCTTCATCGAGCAGGTAGACCGTCAGCTTGCGATCCTTGTCCATGGCCACTTCGGCATGGAACTCCTCTTCGCCGAGTTCGAAGATGTGGCCACCATGGGGACCATGCTCGGGGTGGGGCGCGGCGGGAGCGATGTTCGTGACATCGTCGTGCGGAGTAAACGTTCTGCCCGTGTCCTTGGCCGGTTCACACCCCGCCAACCCCAAAGCCACGACCAAACCAAGAGCCAATCGCGGGGAAACCATCATGCCATCCTTCATTGTGATCCACGGGGAACCTCCGTCGGGACGACCGATCACCGACCCCGGAGCGTACCGAGATTGTATCCGTCACTGACGATGGCGGCGAGTGGGGGACCAACCAGCAGGGCCACCGAGCCACGGCTCCTCTGGCGACGTCCGTGAACTGAGGAGAGTCCAATCCCCGCTCTACGCAGTCGCCAGTTCTGGCTTCTGATTCGGGACACCTGCGGAAACCTGGGCCACTCCCAGCGGGCTGAACAGCAGAGCCGCGAAGATCGGCGTGCTGATGAATTCCTTGGCGTCGGGAAGCCCCATGACATAGCACTTCATCAAGCCCGCCCACGTGGCCGGATACAGGAGAGCCAATTCCTGGCTCGCCCACCGTCCACAGGCCCACACCACGAAATTCGTAACCAGAAAAAACACCATGCAAGAGAGCAGACTCCCGGCCTGAACTCGCCCCCACGAACGGTTCACCGACAACGATCCCCCCAACCACGCACACAGCGGATAGGCCACATAGACTCCGGATGCCCCCGGATCAAAGGCTTGCAAGACATCCCCGGAGAGTGCCCAAATCCCGACATCGCCAAGCAACTGCGTCCCGACGATCAGTCCGACAGACTGCCACCGGCTCTTCAGAAACGCCCCGGCATACAGTCCAATCGCCAACATCGGCGTAAAGCCCCACGGATAATTCACCATGGACATGTCATACCCGGCACTGGTCAGCTTCACCATCAGCTGGGGGGCCAGTCGCAGCAACACCGCCACAGCGGCCAGAGCGATGAAGAATCCCCAGCGGGGACGGGTGGCTGCGGGTGACAACATGCGAATCTCTCCGAACCGCGAACGTCAAACAACCTCCACAATTCGCGGTCGGAAAGCGTAGACGGGGCGTGGCCGCGCGTCAATCAGGGGCTGGAATTCACACACACAACGTATCAACGTATCGTGCTAACTCTCAATGCGTGTGACCCCGGGCGTGATGTGGTAGAATCAAATTCCGAAACGATTCTTCATCTGGGAGAAGCAGACCGTGGTTCTGACACTCAAAGAAGCCCAGGCTCGATTACCGGACTTAATCCACAACATGTCCCCCGGTGACGAAGTCTCGATCACGGAACAAAACCGGACCGTGGCCAAGCTCATTATTTCTGCAGTCGAGGCTCCGCGTCCTCTGGCAGGCCGGGGACGGGGGACGCTGATCGTCCTGGCTGAGGATGACGAACACCTGGAGGACTTCCAGGAGTACCTGCCTTGAGATTGCTCCTCGACACACACGCTTTGTTGTGGTTTTACCTCGATGACCCGCAGTTGAGTGTGACAGCGAAGTCTCTCATTCTGGACCCAGCACACAGCAAGTGGGTCAGTCCGGCGAGCTATTGGGAGATCGCCATCAAGATCGGCAAACGAAAGTACGCTCTGACCAAGCCTTACGAGGAGGCGATGCGGGAGGCCATCGACCTCAACGGATTCGGCGATCTGCACATCGAACCACCACATACCGCCCTTCTGACATCCCTGGCAGCTCATCACAACGATCCTTTCGACAGATTGCTGGTCGTTCAAGCTCTCGTGGAAGGCATCTCCATCGTGAGTGCCGATGACCAACTCAATGCCTACGGTGTGCAGCGGATTTGGTAGTCCCCTCTCCCGTTGAGACGATCCGCAAGACCACACCGCTCGCTCTGGGTTTCCGACCTCACTACACTAGCCGGTCTGTCCGAATGTTTCCCCAGCTGCGAACGGTTTTCGCAGTTCCGGGGTCAGCGGGCGGCATGAGGTCACATGTGATGGTCAGCAGCACGGCGGTGGGGAATCCGAATTCTTCGAGCACCTCGAACGGTGGAACCTGGATGCAGTGGCATCTGCTCGGCCAACGGGTGCTCGGCGGGCATGTGCTGACTCGGGAAGAGTGTCATGCGGTACTGAACTGTCCGGATGTCGAGCTGCCGGATCTGCTGGCTGCTACGTTCCGGGTGCGGCGGGAGCATTTCGGTCTCAAGGTCCACTTCTACTATCTCAAGAACGCCAAGAGCGGGCTGTGTCCCGAGGACTGCGGGTATTGCTCGCAGTCGATCGTCTCGACCGCTCCGATTGAGAAGTACACGATCGCCAATGAGCGAGTGCTGCTGGAGGGAGCCCGCCAGGCCAAGGCACTCAGCGCCCGGACCTACTGCATCGTGGCCAGTGGGCGCGGGCCGACTGATCGCGAGGTCGATCATGTGTGCAGCACCGTCAAGAAGATCAAGGACGAACTCGGCCTGCACATCTGTGCCTGCCTCGGCCTCCTCAAACCCCACCAAGCCGAGAAACTCGCTGCAGCCGGGGTCGACCGCATCAACCACAACCTCAATACGAGCCGCCGGTACTACGAAGAAATCTGCACGACGCACACCTACGAAGACCGCGTGCAGACGCTGAACGTCGTGGCCAAGTCGGGCATGGAGCTGTGCAGCGGGCTCATCGTGGGGATGGGTGAGACGGCGGAAGACCTCGTCGATGTGATTCAGGAGTTTCACCAGCTCAAGGTCCACTCAATCCCGGTGAACTTCCTGAACTCGATCGACGGCACGCCACTGGAAGCCGTGCAGGAACTGAACCCGCGATACTGCCTGAAGGTGCTGTGCCTGCTGCGCCTCTCTCATCCCAAGGTCGAAATCCGCATCGCCGGAGGCCGCGAGATCAACCTCCGCTGGCTCCAGGCGATGGGCCTGTACGCCGCCAACTCGATGTTCGTCAGCGATTACCTGACCACCAAGGGCCAAGACCCGCAGGAAGATTTCAAGATGGTGGCCGACCTCGGCTTCGACATCGTCACCGGCGACCACATCTCCTCCGACGAGGTCTGCTCGCCGACCGGCTGCGACGAAGGAGCCGCCATCGCCACCGCTGACCACAGCTGCGGCGGGCACACTTGCGGCGGGTGAGGAAGCCCGTCACACGTCAGAATTCTGACGTATTCTGCGACGATAGGGAGAGTGTTCAAACACCATTTCCGACGGAGGCCAACCATGTCCCGGTGCATCCCGTTCATCTCCCTCGCATTACTGGCCCTGTGCTGGATGGACTCCCCCACAGCTGCACAGGATCTCCCTGCCGATCCGGCGCGGTGGATCAATTCACCGCCATTGACAACCGAGATGCTGGCGGGGAAGGCGACGGTCTTTTACTTCGTGGAGGAGACCTGTCCGAACTGTGCCAAGAACTGGCCGGGGATCCTGGAAGCCTCGGCGAAGTTCGAGGGGCAGCCGGTGCTGTTTGTGGCGGTGAATTCGGGAACCTCGCGGCCCGAGTTCGAGGCCTACCTCCGCACGAATCGGGTCAATTGGCCCGCCATCAATGACTGGGACCGGTCCTTCGAGAAGCAATTCGGGTTTGAAATCTCTCTCGATAACATTGGCCAGGTCGAAATGTTGCTGCCGGATGGGAGCTTCAAAAGTGGGCGTTACAACGACATCGGAGGGTCCGCGACCGAAGCGGCCACCTCCGCCAAATGGAAGGTCGACACCACGGGCCTCCCGACCACGCTGCGGCCCGCCTGGCTGGCCATCGAGTTCGGGAGCTATGCTGATGCTGCCAAGCCGATCACGCGCGGTCTGGCTGGCAAAGGCCCGCAGTTGGAAGCGGCGCAGAAGCTCAACACCTTCGTCCAAGAAGAACTCAGCACCCAAATCGCTGCCTCTCAGAAGCTGCTCGATGAGGGGAACCACTGGGAAGCCTTCAAGGGATTCTCGGCGATCCCCGTCCGCTTCAAGGGGTTCGAGATCCCGCCCGCTGTCGCCACCCATGTCACCGACCTGAGCCGGAACGACGAGGTCAAGAAAGAACAAGCGGCCCAAAAGCTGCTCGTCCGCGCCCAGCAATCGGCAGCCAAATCGCCGAACAACCTCAAAGCCGCCATCAAGCAGTTGCAAACGATCGTCAAAGAGTACCCGACGACGGAAGCGGGACTGGATGCCCAGGAATACCTGGACCAGATGAAGCCGCAGTAATGCGATCGGAAGTGGAAGTCGTAAAACTTCTGCCCTCCGCCCTGCCCTGCCCGGGTTGGAGTCCAGCCTTGAGGCTGAAACGTCAGGCTGAAGCCCGTA
>JAYTWO010000596.1:0-13686 GCA_043743415.1 Planctomycetota bacterium | reverse complement strand
TCGGGGCGATGTCCTCCCGTTGTTGAGCCTCTTCATCTGCGTTCATCTGCGGCTCCCCCTTGGATCATGACGCGCCGCGTGGAATCGCTACCTACTTTTTTGATGCACACACACGATCCTCCTCAACATCCCCGCTCTCGTGCGAATCGGTTCCTGGGACGGTAATCTGAATCCATGTCCGAATCACCTCTTCCACCCGTTGAGTCCGCCCCCTCCCTCGTCCCGTGGCGTGTGGGGTTGGGACATGATACGCACCGCTTGGAGCCGGGGCGGAAGCTCATGATTGGCGGGGTCGAGATCCCGCATGAGAAGGGGTTCGTGGCTCACAGCGATGGCGATGTCTTGCTGCATGCCATCACCGATGCGGTCTTGGGAGCGGCCGCGTTAGGCGACATTGGCGAGTGGTTCCCGGACACCGATCCTCGCTTCCGGGGGGCCGATTCGTCGGTACTCTTGCAAGAGGCCGTGCGGGTGGTTCGGGAACGCGGCTGGGGCGTGGTGAACGTCGACTGTACGGTGTTCGCTCAACGACCGAAACTCAGTCCTTATAAGCGGACGATGGCGGAGAAGATCGCCCGCGTGCTGGGGATCGATGCCAGCTGTGTCAATGTGAAGGCCAAGACCGGGGAGCGGGTGGGGCCGGTGGGGCAGGAGGAGTCGATGGACGCTTCGGCGATTGTGCTACTCGCCCGGCAAGAGCAGAGAGCGGAATGAATTCCGTTCTACTGGGCAAAGATCTTGGGAATTCGCACAATGGCCTGCAACTCTGGGCGACTCATGCACGGTTCCATCGCGACTCGCCGAAGGTCCGATGGATTAGACTCTCCAGTCGCATAGCCGGGATAGAAGCTGAACCCCCATTGGTAACCCGCTTCACGGATCAGACGCATCGTGTCGTCCGAGAAGGCCCACGGTTGTCCGATGGGATAGCTGAAGGTTGTGATTTCCGTTCCGAGTTCCGCTTCGATCCGCGTTTTCGACTGCTGAATCTCTTGCCGCTGCTGATCGATCGCACATCTCGACAAGACTGGATGAGTGACGGTGTGACCTCCGAATTCAATGCCGCCCCGGTGCATCTCGCGCACCATGTCCCACGTCATCCAGGGGGCTGTCGTGGCATTTCGAGGTGCGCGACCGGTCCCCGTGGCCTCTCCCAAGTCGTCGAGAAACTGGCTCAATTCCTGTGGCGAGAGCATCTTCGACAATCGCAACAGCCGGCGACAGACCGAATCGCGCTGATCGGGAGAAACATCCAGACTCTCGATCTGCCAGGTAGCAGGCAGGCTTAGTACTCGCTGCGTCGTCCGCTTGACCATCCAGGCGATTTCATCCCACCACGCGACGAAACGCTCATCCAGGAACCCCGTCACCAAAAAGATCACGGCAGATAGCCCGACCTGCTTCAAGACCGGAAACGCCAACTCATAGTTGTCCAGATACCCGTCATCAAACGTGATCAGCACGCACCGCCGCTGCGATCCCTTCCGCAGCACGTCGGCCATGTCGGCCACTCGAATCACATCGCAATCGGCCTTCAAACATCTCAACTGGGATTCGAACTGCTCCGCTGTGGCGCTGAACACATCGGGATCGAGCGCGGTCTGTTCGCGGTTTCCAATGCGGTGGTAATTGAGTGTGACCAGTCCCTGCCAGCGGTCCAACTGTCCCCACCAGCGATGCGCCTGGAGCAGGCGACAGGCCGTGAGTGCGATATTCCGCTTGTTCTTGATGAGGGGCATCCGCCACGAATCCATGGGCTCTGAGACATCTGTTCCCTCACCACTCTAGCGCCCACTGTCGGGATGCGAGAAGATGATCCCTCTATTCCGAAGTCGATCCTTTGATCTACGATGCGGGGGAGTTCAGGAGTTCTCAAGATGCCGGTTGTGCGGAATTTGACCAGAGTTGCGGTTCTGTGCCCGGGGCCATGCGGTGAGCGCCGGTCCCACCGACTGCGGGGCGTGCTGACGCCACGGATCTGGCTGGCCACGGTGGTGGCGTGTGTGTTCGCCTGGCTGGGGAATCCGGAGGCTCGGACGGCCGATATAACGGTCCTGACCACGCAGCATTTGTCGACCCGCACCCAGTTCGCCTCTGAGATGGAGGCCGTCGCTCGCGAGTGCGACCACGCTCAACTCACCAGCCTCGCCGCTGAGATTCGCCAGTCGGCACTGCCCCTCGAACAGCAACCGGGGAACATCGACAACCTGCCGACGCACATCCAAGCGGAAATTCCCGCAACTTTGCCCCCGGCAGAACGAGCGGCGAGAGTCCGGGTGCGTAAGCTGCGAACGACGTACGCCAACGATTTGTACCTACTGGCCCGGAGGGCTCTGACCGAACAGCACCGCAGCCCGAGCTTCGCCTACCGCCTGGTGCGTGAAGTACTCTTCCATGATCCCGATCACGCCATCACCCGCAAAATGCTCGGGTATCGCCGGAACGGTGAGGAGTGGACCACCCAGTTCGCCGCCGACATGAAGAAGGCGAATCTGGTCTGGCATGACGAGTTCGCCTGGCTCCCCGCGAAGCATGTCGAACGCTACGAAGCGGGGGAGAGGTTCTATAATGGGAAGTGGTTGACCGCCGCGCGAGAGGAAACGATCCGCTCCGACTTCAAGAACGGCTGGGACATCAAGACCGAGCATTTCCTCATTCAGACCAACCACAGCCTGGAAAAAGGAGCCCAACTGGCGGCCTCGGTGGAAGCGTTCCATCGGCACTTCATGCGAGAGTTCGCCGCAGTCTTTCAGACACCGCAACAAATGGACAAGCTGTTTCAGGATGGCACCGCAGTCTCGCGAGACAGACGGTACGACATTGATCACTTTCGGTTGCAATCGGAGTTTGTCGAAAGGCTCATCCAGCGCTGTCCCAGCGCCGGGCTGATCAACGGCATCTACATGCCATCGGACCGGAAAGCTTATTTCTTTCACAACCCGGAGACGCCCGAGGAGGACGCGCTCGGCACGCTCTATCACGAGGTCACGCATCAACTGTTGAGCGAGAGTACCCTCCTGACGATTCCCGTCGGGACGACTCGCGACTTCTGGGTGATTGAGGGGATTGCGTGTTACTTCGAATCGTTCCGGGTAACGGAGGACGGAACGATCACAGTCGGCAATGCCCAACATCCGCGAATTCAGGCCGCCCGCGAGCAGGTCGTCACGACGCAGGATCACGAACCGCTGGCCCGTTTCACCGCTTATGGCATGCTGGAGTTCCAGAAGCCCGCGTTGGCCATCCTGCAGAAGCGCTACGCCCAAGCCACCGGGCTGGCGCACTTCTTCATGAACTACCAGGATGGCCTCTACCGCGACGAGTTCATGGAATACCTGAGCCAAATCTACAGCCCGGACGAGCGCGTCCGCGCGGGCAAGAAGACCAGAACTCTGGAACAGATTCTCGGCGTGCCGTACCCGACGCTCGACACCCAGTACGCCGCCTACATGCGCGGGCTCTGAATCGCGTCTGGAGTCCTCGGTCCCCAGCGTCCGACTGAGTTCCGCCTCAATGAGAGTGCCTTGTCAACGCCAGGAATTGGGGTTGAGCCGGGCTCGCCCGGGAGGGCTTAGGAAATGGTCCAAAACGACATCCCGATTTGAACATAGGGAATTGAACAGAAGGTCGCAAAGGAAGCAAAGGTTTCTAATCAAAGTTTCTTTGCTTCCTTGGCGAACTTCTGTTCAAAATCAAATCGGGAAGTTGTTTTGGACCAGTTCCTAACTGGACAGCGCCAGGTTCACTGTCGAATTTGATCGCAACATGAATGAGAGACGGAGTTTCTGTCGTTCCAGTGGATTTCGCAAGTGACCGGGACAGAGATTCCAGAACACACTGATCAGAAACAGGTTACGACATTGAGCGTGAGGAACCTGGCGCTCTCCAGCTAAGCTCCTGCTGAGCCGTGAGCCAGAGGACGCGTCGACTCACGTGAGCGGCTCGGCAGGAGCCTCACCCTCCCGAGGGGAGTGTCTCACGAGACAAGCCTCATTTCTCCAGATTCACCGCAGATGGCGGCGGGGGCGGAACGATCGGCGATGCGGTCACCATCTGTGGCAGCTTCCCGTCCTTGTGGCTCTGCAGAACCTCTCGCACGACGCTCGTCGGGATCAACAGCGACTCGGTCCGACCGGAGCGGGCGATGTTGATCCCCACGATCTGGCCATCGATGTTCACCGCCGGGCCGCCACATCCCTCGGGTTTGAGGACGCTGTCGTGTTGAAGGGCTGCCGGAAAGCCACTGGCCCGCCGACTGATCTCGCCGCCGAGACGATTCTGCTGCGAGATCCGCGACAGGAATTCACCGAACGGATGCGTCAGTGTCGCGGGGAGGTACAGAGTCTTCCCGTCGCGCCGCACCTCCAGTGTGAGCGTCTCGCCCGGCGGGTGCTTGGCGATCTCTTCGATCAGTTCCCGCCGCGTTCCAACAGACACCGACCCGACCTTGAGAAGTGCATCCCCGATCTTCAGCCCCGCAGCTTTGGCAGCACTGTTGTCAAAAATCGTGTCGATCACCGCCTCGCCGGAACCATCGGCCAGCTTGATCCCAAGGACGCCGTGGATCTGATCCTTCTCAATGGCCCGCCGTGCGACGCTCACCACACCCACCGCCAGTGGGAGTTTGTCGATCCCCGGTGTAATCACGAATTGTCCAATCGCGGGGTCAACTCCGTCGCTCCAAGCGGCGACTGACCACCCGGAGCCGGTGGCTTGCAGGAGAACCAGATCGTGGGCTTCGGACCAGCCGACGGGCCGAGCGGGGAGCTTCTCCTTCCCACGCTGGACGGTGATATGGCGAATCGGATCGATCTCGCTGGCCTTGGTGACGATCAACCCCTCAGTCGAGACCACCAGTCCCAGCGCCACCGGCTTGTCTTCCAGGAGCACACGCACGACCGAAGGCCGCACCGCCTGCACCACCGGCTCAAAGGCCAAGAGCACCCTCGCTCCGGTCAGCAAGCGGTCGGGCGGCAGGGCCTTCTGCGCCAACGCCACTGTCGGACCCTGGGCGAGCACGATCCAGCTCAGGCACAACATGGAAGAGAGCAACCGCATCGGGTTCTCCTGGGGGTAACAGCTTCCACTCGCGAGTGGAACAAGGCTCACTCGCACTTCAAGATCATATCGGCATCTCACACGAGAACCCAGATGTCCGTCTCCTCGACGCGGACAGATGGGGGCATTCGCCAAATGTCGGTACTCTGCCTTTTCTGCCCCCTCTCCCCCACAATCGATGCTGCTTTCGGAGAGGACTCCACTGTGGGGGAGAGGGGCAGGATACCTCCCATTGGAAAATGCACCCGCGACAGATCGCCATGCCCCGCAGGTGTGTGCGTCTGGACTGTCGGCGATTTCTCAGAAATCGCTGTCTGCTGGCGCTTCGTCAGTGGTTCTCGACAGCAAGCGTCGCCCCAGCGATTTCGGAGAAATCGCCGACACTGGCGTGGCCCACCTCGTCCGGAATCTCCACCAACCAATGGAGACGTACACACGTCCCGCCGCTTTTCCCTGATGATGAGGAACTCCCGCCCCAATTCGAGTAACATACCCACCAAGTCCAAACCCCTCCTGCTCCCGTAGCTCAGCTGGATAGAGCGCTGGTTTCCTAAACCGGAGGTCGTGGGTTCGAATCCCGCCGGGGGTACTCTTTTACTTTCGCGATCCGAGAGCGACCCGAGTGTGAGCACACCGGGTCATCGGGGTGCCTCCCCCGAGCTTCGACAGAATCATCCCATCATGGGAGGGAGTATTCGGACACAGATTTCCCAGATTCGCACAGATTTCAGGGCTTTGGAAACGGCGGCAGCGACTCGGGGTGGGAGGCAGGTCGCTCTGCGTTGCTTCGCTGGGAGGGCGGGAGGGTCGCGGACGCTTCCTTGGCGAGGTGCTGCGCCCATGTCTGGATCCGGAAGGGCGAGCCGACGCCTGGCAATCTCGTGGGGTCGATGCCTCTCAATCTCGGGTCGTCGTCGTGCCGTTCCCGCGCCAGAACGCCGGTGACAGTGACCTGAAAAAAACACGCCCCGGAGACTTTCCGACTCGCCAGCTTGATTCCCGTATTTCGCTTTCCCACAATGCGCAGTCGGGCGACGTGCGGGCATCTGTTCAGATTCTCCCGCGTAACCCTCCAGTCACGGTCAGTCGACGAGTCGTCGCGCATCGCATACGCATCAGATCAAGGCTACGCACCATGAATATCCTTCCGGGGAACACTGTCGGTATCGACTTGGGGACCACCTTTTCGGCTCTGGCCCAGATGGACCCCAGCGGCGAGGCCGTCTCCATCCTCAACGCGGATGGTCGCCCGATCACCCCATCCGTCGTGCTGCTGGGTGAGGACGGCAAGGTCATCGTCGGTCCATCCCCCGAGCGGATGTCGATTGAAGATCCCAAGAACATCGTCGAAGCGATCAAGCGTCAGATGGGGAACAAGGACTTCTTCGTGGTGTATCAGGGGAAGAAGCTGACCCCCGAGTTTATCTCGGCCCTGATCCTCAAGAAGCTGAAGCAGGATGCCGAGGCTCGCATCGGTCCGGTGGTCAACGCGGTGCTGACCGTGCCGTACTACTTCAACGACGTGCGGCGCAAGGCGACGCAGGACGCGGGCAAGATTGCGGGCCTGAATGTCATCGACATCATCAACGAGCCGACCGCCGCCACGCTGGCGTATGCCTGGCAAAAAGGAGAACTCGGTCGCCCCGATCGGATGACCAAAGAACGGACCATCATGGTGTACGATCTGGGCGGTGGCACGTTCGACGTGACCGTCGTCCGGTACACCCCCACTCACTTCCGCGTGCTGGCCACCGACGGCGACGTGATGCTGGGCGGGATCGATTGGACCCGTCGCATCGTCGACCATGTCGCCGAGCAGTTCCATCGCAAGTACAGCGACGACCCGCGCTCCGATCCCGAAACGCTGATGATGCTCACCCAGGAATGCGAGCAGGCCAAGCGCGACCTGAGCCAGAAGCCGCAGACCCAGATCACCGTGTACCACAAGGGCAAGAGCCTGTCGGTGGCCATCAGCCGGGTCGACTTCGAGCGGATGACCGCCGACCTGATGCAGCGGACCCGAGACACCACTGAACTGGTCATGCAGCAGGCCAACATCGGAATTGGTGAGTTGGACGACTGCGTGCTCGTGGGCGGGTCGACGTACATGCCCGCTGTGGAGAACATGCTCAAGGAAACGACGGGCCTGACGCCATCTCGCGATGTGGTCAAGCCGGAAGAAGCTGTGGCTCAAGGGGCGTGCATCCACGCCGCACTGCTGGAAGCTCGCGCGACCGGTGACGCCTCGCGGTTGGGCAAAGCGGTCCGCGACCGATTGCGGTCGGTCAATGCCGTCGATGTGAACTCGCACTCGCTGGGGGTCAAGATCACCGACCCCAACAACCGCCAGCGGAAGATCAATCACATCATGATCCCGAAGAACTCGGCGGTGCCGAACAAGGTCTCGCAGCGGTTCGCCACGAACTCGCCAAACCAGCAGCGGATTCATGTGTGCGTGTTGGAAGGGGACGCGCTCGACCCGGATGCTTGCACGATCATTGGGGACTTCCGCGTCGTGAATCTGCCGCCGAATCTGCCTGCGGGTTCGCCGGTCGAGATCACGTATGAGTACGACAAGAACGGTCGCATCGGGGCCACGGCGCGGGAACTGACCAGCAATCGTGAGGCCAAGACCGAAATCGTTCGCGATTCCGGTCTGACCAACGACAACGTCGATGCCTTCGAGACGCTGGCCAAGGATTACAGCGTCGAGTAGGTCGGTTCTGCGTGGGATAGGCTTCCAGCCTGTCTGGCACGCGTAGCATGACAGGCTGGAAGCCTATCCCACGTTACCACCACAGGATGGAACCCACGCATGGACTTCTATAAGGAATGGCTGGGGATCCCGGACGGTCCGCGTCCGCCCGATCATTACGAGTTACTGCGCCTCAAGCAGTTCGATGACGACACCACCAAGGTGCGGGCGAACTACAAGAAGCTCAATACGCACGTCCGCAAGTATGCGACGGGGCAGTACTCCGTCCAGTCACAGGAGCTGCTCAACGAGATCGCGAAGGCCATGTTGTGCCTGACCGATCCGGAGCGGAAGCGGGACTACGACGAGAGCCTGGGGCGGGTGTTTGCGACGGTCAAAGACGACTTTGGCCGCCAGCCGTTTCTCGACATTCTCGTGAAGCAGGGGAAGCTGACCCGCGAGCAGAGCCGCGAGGCCCAGGAGTTTTCGAACAAGCGCGGCCTGTCCGAGCGGGACGGCGTGGTGCAGATGAAGCTCGTCGAGCCGGATGTCGCAGCTCAGGCCCTGGCGCTGCATCATGGCCTGTCGTATGTGGACCTGGATGACATGATTCCGGAGGACGATGTTCTCGACGCGACGCCTCGTGTCCTCGTCAAGAAGCAGTCGATCATTCCGCTGTTCGTGGACGATAACCGGCTACTGGTGGCCTGTGTCGACATGCCGGATCACGAGATCGAAGACGAGATGCGGTTGCGGTATGGGGTGCCCATGCGGGCCGTTCTCGCCACGCCCCGTGCCATCAGCCAGGCCATCGCCAAATACTACGCCCCCGGCATGCGCGACGACGCCCAGCCGTATGCCAACGCCGCGACAGCAGCCCCACCGCCCACGAAGGACGGGAAGCCCGCCAAGGCCGCAGCTGCCGGAGACCTCGGCAAGACGGCGAAAGCCAAGCCGAAGAGTGGGCCAGCCCCACGTTTCAGCGAGCTGAGCGAAGACGAGAAGGCCCAGCGGAAGCAGATGGGCCTGATCGCGATGAGCTGGAGTATTCTGGTGCCATGCATCCCGCTGCTGCTCTACGGAGTGTGGCCGGGGGCAATCACGACGCTGCCGGGGTTCGTATTCAAACTGCCCTGGGTGGCGATGGTCACGGCACCAGCCACGATCTATTACGTGACGCAGAAGTACTGGAAGTAGGCAATGTGGTACGACGCTCCGCGTCGTCCGTCACGACGCGGAGCGTCGTGCTACATTCCCGGCTCCGGCCAGTTCAGGTGCTTGTGCAGGAACTTGTACGTTCCGACGCCGTGGATCGTGTGCGGTCCGTTGAAGACTTCCAGTTCGGTGCGGTCGCCGATGCCGAGTTTGTCGTAGTGCCTCCGCACCTTGGCATATTCCCAGGCGACCCACTCATCCGGAGCCACGCCATCGTCGTGCCCCCGCTCGACCATAAACGGCCGCGGCGTCATCAGGTTTGACAGTTCGGCGTAGTTGGCGACGTGTCCCATGTTCCACTCGTAGATCTCGTACTCGTTGGTGAACATGTAGCTGTAGCGGTCCTCGGTGGTGGTGTTCTTCATGACCCACTCGTTGAAGTCGGCGGAGCAGATGGAGAGGCAGTAGCCGGGGGAGTGACGAGAGACGAGAGACGAGGGGGGAGAGCCAGAGGGGGCCGGTGATTCTGGCTCTCCTCTCTTCTCACTCGTCTCTCGTCTTCTCTGCGGCAACATCGGCGGCACGCGCACAGCTGTCTTTCCCCCATACGACAACCCGTAGAACGCGATCCGATCAGCATCGACATACGGCAGACTGGCCAGCCAGTTGAGCGTCTGCTGGTGCTGGGGGATGATGTAGCTGAAGAGTGATCGCCCCAGCGGGTTGGACTTGCGCTGAATCACGCGGAAGTTGTCATAGCCTTTGTAGGGGTTTTGTGGGGCGTAAACGATGAACCCGCGTTTGACGAGGGCCGAGCTGAAGCCCTTGTAGGGGCCGAAGCCGGACGACTTCGTGTCTTCTGTGATCGTGTCCATCGGCACCCCTTCGAGTCCGTGCTGGCAGACGACGACGGGCCGCTTCTCGCCGGGCTTGAGGTCTTTCGGGAGGAGGAGGATGCCGCCCGCGAAGACGGTGGAGAAGGGACGAGAGGGGAGAGACGAGAGGGGAGAGCCAGAGGGAAGAGCATCCTGGCTTGGCTCTTGTCTCTCATCTCTCGTCTCTCCTCCCTTCTCCCACACATCTAGTACCACCTCATACCCCACATGCGTCGGCTCATCAATGATCTTCCGCGTTCTCGCGTTGGGCGGCAGCAGATCGTACGGGATGCGACCGATCAACTCATCGTAGACCATCGTGCGGTAGGCTTCTTGCGTCTCTTCCCACTTCGCCAGGGAAGACCGATCCGCCCCGGCCCACACCTTGTCGCGGACCTTGTCCGAGACGTGCATCAGCCGCTGGGTGTACTGACGCATCTCCTCGAACTGTCGCTTCTGACGGGCCGCGATTCTCTGGCGAAGGGCTTCGTTTTCTTTCGGCTCTTCGGTTGTGAACGGTTTCACGTCGGTGACATGCAGTGCCTTCTGAACAAGAGCCATCGTCTCCGGGACACCTATTGGACCATTCCCATCTCCCGACTTGATGAGCCGGAGCTTGTCCCCCGCTCCGAGCTTGTCGAAGTGGGCCTTCGCTCTCGCGAACTCGCGCTCGACCGAATCGATCTTTGGAGTGCGAATGACGCCCGGTGCAGCTCCTCCGCTTCGCCCAGGACGAACTGCGGGAGGACCATCGACCTCCGGAGCTGCGCAGGCTTCGATGATGAGTTGCCGAGGAGCAATCAGACTCGCCACATCGGCATCCCCGAACTCGCTGAGTTGTCGCCACACGTTGCGGTAGATCGGCTCCCGCCAGACATTCTCCCGCTCCTGGAAGTACCCGGAGACGATACAGACTTCAATCCGGGGATCGAGGGCCGCTGCGTGCATGGCCAACAGACCGCCTTCCCCGTGCCCCCACACCACGATGGGAAAGTCGTGCTGTTGCGTCTGGGCGGTTCGCAGTGCGATCATGGTATCGACGAGCGCGTGGATTTTCTGCACCTCGTAACCGATCACATGTCGCCCCATCTCGAAGGCTCCACGATAGATGAACTCTCGGTGAGTTTGATTGGTGAAGCGGACGAGGGGATTGCCCGAGAATTCATCACGACGACTCATCAGTGTCGGCATGAGGCTGCTGATATCGGCTTCGGCATTTAACCGTTCCGCCAACCGCTGCTCCGCAGGCAATCCGGGCAAAGCACCGGTCAGCAACTCGGGATCATGAGCGGCATCCGGAATCAAGAGGATGAATCGATTGCCGCTGCCGCTCACCGCCACTGCATCGACCGAAACTCCTTCCAAGACATCTTGCCGGACCGGGATTGGCTTTGACGAACCATTCGCCATCTCCATGAGGTCCACAAGCAGATGTTGATCAGGCACCCGTTCATCCACCGCACCGATGTACGTCCTCAGCTGCTCGCGGTTCGGGGCGATACTCTTTTCGTACGCTTCGACGGAGCTGTAGTCACGGTGCCAGTGGGCATCGCGACGGTCGCGTGACAGAGAAATCTCCTGCTCGGCAAATTCGCCGATCCCTCGGACCATCGCCACATCGAGCGGCTCCTCCAGCACCAGCTTCTGTGTCCCGGGCAGGACATCCTCCTGGGCCACAACGGGCCGGAGACTGGCTCCTCCGCTGACGATCAAAGCCACGACAACGAACCATCGAATCCAACTACAACTGCGAGCGATCATGGGTGTGCCCCTCCTGAAGCGCAGTAGACAGCAAGTGGGCGAACGAATCCAGCGTCTTGGATGGGTGCGTGCAAGGAGCCGTGGCAGCATTCGTCAGAATTCTGCCGAATGCGATGCCACGTCATCTCGACGGGAGGGCAGGAGGCTCCTGCCGAGCCGCTCGGACCAGCGAATGTCTGCACTCGTTCGCGGCTCAGCCGGAGCTTCGCCGTCCCGAATCCAGCGAAGCGATGACTACCCAAGCGGTTCAGGGGCTGTCACCATGTGGGCGATCACCTGCTCCGTGGGGGCAGCCCCTGATGCTGAGGACTGGGAGATTCCCGATGCGGCTCATGTCTGTGGCGTCTCTGCTCGTGGTGGCCCTGTTCGTGGCTGGCGTTCCTTTCGCCCGAGCGGGAGAGTTTAAGAGCGAAGAGGGAGTCTCGTTCCAATATCCCGATGACTGGGTCGCGATTACCCAGCTGAACCAGGGCGATCTCCCGCCCGAGGTCCTAGAGTATCTCCGCAACAATCAGTTCGATTTGAAATCGGTGCATGTCTTTGTGTTGCGAGTCACGACGGACGAGTTCGCGGAGAATATGAATCTGATCATTATCCCCGGACAAATCGCCGCGTCGCAGTCCGTTCTCGATCAACGGAAGGCGAACATGCCAGCGGAGCTTGAGAAGCTCGGAGTGAAAGTCTCCAATCTCTCGGGAGCCATCGAGACGATTGCGGAACGTCCGGCTCTGGTATTGACCAGTGATGTTCTGATGCCCTTTGCGGAAGAACCACTTCGACAGCGACAAGTGCTGATCCCCGGAGGCGGCAAGACATTTGTGTTGACCTGTTCCGCGACACAAGCGAGTGACGACAAGTATGCCGCAACCTTCGATCAGATTCTGAGAACTCTCCAAGTGCCAGCTCCCGTGGACACGAGATTCGACCGGTTGGCGGACATGATCGGCATACTGACTGGCGTACTGATCGGAGTGTTTGTGGGCCTGAAACTGTTTGCCTCCCTGAAGAAGAAGATGGCGGTGAAGAAGCCGATCAATGAGGTGGAAGGGTAGGCCGCTGGCTGGCGGCAGGGAATGCTGCTCTCTACCATCGGCAACACTGAGGTGCTTGCAACTTTCACTGGGGAAGACTGATGCCGTTTCGATTGCTGGTCTGTTGCGTGTTGTCGCTCGTGGTGCCGATGTCTGCGAGAGCAGCCGACGAAGTTCCGAAGGGGGAGGTGCTGGGGTTCAAGTTCAGTGCCAGCAAGGTCTTCCCCGGCACGATCCGCGACTACTCGATCTACATCCCGAAGCAGTACGACCCAGCCAAACCGGCCTGCGTGTACGTCAATCAGGACGGCGTGCAGTACAAGGCTCCCGAGGTGTTCGACGCCCTGATCGCCAAGGGGGAGATGCCGGTCACCATCGGCGTGTTCGTCACGCCCGGTCGTGTCCCCGCGCCGAATGACCAGGCCCTCGACCGCTACAACCGCAGCTATGAATATGACGGGTTGGGGGACGCCTATGCCCGGTTCTTGCTCGATGAACTGTTGCCCGATGTGGAGACGAAGCAGGCCAGTGACGGGCGAGCGATTGTCCTCTCGAAGTCCGGCAACGACCGCTGTATCGGCGGGGCCAGCAGCGGGGCGATCTGTGCCTTCACGGCTGCGTGGGAGCGGCCCGATGCCTTCACGCGGGTGTTCAGCGCGATCGGGACGTATGTGAGTTTGCGGGGCGGCAACGAGTACATGAGCCTCGTGCGGAAGTACGAGCCGAAGCCGCTGCGGGTGTTCCTGCAGGACGGCAGCAACGACCTCAACATCTACGGCGGCGACTGGTGGATGGCCAACCAGGAGATGGAGCGGTCGCTGACCTTTGCCGGGTATGAAGTGCAGCACGTCTGGGGCGAGGGCGGCCACAGCGGCGAGCACGGCACGCAAGTCTTCCCGGACGCAATGCGGTTCCTGTGGAAGGACTGGCCCGCTCCCGTGAAGGCGGGGCTGGGCTCGCCTCAGCTGAAGGAGATCCTGATCCCCGGCGAGGAGTGGCAACTGGTCGGCGAGGGGTACAAGTTCACCGAAGGGCCAGTGACCAATGCGACTGGCGAGGTGTTCTTCAACGAAGTGCCGAGCGGGACGACGTTCAAGATCGGCCCCGATGG